>JAWOIR010000029.1:0-10488 GCA_046484545.1 Anaerolineales bacterium | reverse complement strand
CTCCAGCTCCTCGGCGCCGACGCCAGTTACGCCAAAACTCGCGCTTTTTATCTCGCCATGGGCTTCCGCCCGCTGGAAGAATTCAGCCAAATCTGGGACGAAAACAATCCCTGCCTTGTACTGGTGAAAAAGATCTAGCTTGACATCAAGCCTCTTTGGGAAGTCCCGTGATAGGCCCCGACTGTCTAGTGCCGGAAATTTGATGTTCATTAGGAACTCCCGTGATAGGACCTCGTATTTTGGGGTGTGGGCGTGCGTACGCACGCCCACACCCCAAAATACGGTCTTCTTTACGGCAAATATCAAAGAACCCTTACAGAACCAACCTTAAATGAGCCAAGAGACGTTATAATTTAAACCATGGACACAAAAACCCAACTCAACCAGGCTCTTAAAGACGCCATGAAAAGCGGTGATGACACCCGTAGGACCACCGTGCGCATGGTGCTGGCGGCCATCAAGCAGGTCGAAGTCGATAAACGCATCGAATTGGACGAAGCCGCAGTGCTGGCTATCTTGCAAAAAGAAGTCAAATCGCGGCGTGAAGCCCTCGAAGAAGCTCAAAAAGCCAACCGCCAGGACCTGGCCTCCGCCGCCCAGGCTGAAATCGATATTCTGAACACCTTCCTGCCCCAGGCCATGAGCGCCGAAGAACTGCGCGAACTGGCCCGCCAGGCCATCGCCGAGACCGGCGCCAGCAACCCGGCAGATATGGGCAAGGTGATGAAAGCCATCATGCCCAAGGTGGCGGGCCGCGCCCCCGGAGACCAGGTCAGCGCGGCGGTGAAAGAATTGTTAATCGAATGAGTGAAAACAAACCACTCTCGTGGTGGAAAGCCATCCCACGCCGTGATATCCTGCTGTTCACCCTGCTGGTTCTCACCAGTTTGGCCGTTTATGCCATCCTGGTTGCGCCAGCATTCTTGAGACAAGATTCAACCCCGCTCCAGGCCGGGCAAGTTGCGCCACAAGACTATCAGGCTCCCCGCAAGGTGGAATACATTAGCGAGGTGCGCACCGAACAACAACGCCGGGCCGCCGAAAACAGCGTCACCGACGTATTTTCAGCCCCCGACCGGACAATAGCCCGCCGCCAGGTGGAACTGTTGCGCGCCGGACTGCAATTCATCCAATCGGTGCGCGACGACCCCAACGCCTCGCCAGACGAAAAACGCGAGAGCCTGACCACCCTGGCGGATGTCAACTTGAGCGACGCAGCCATTAACTCCATCCTGGCGCTGACCGATTCGCGCTGGAGCGTTGTTCAAAACGAATCGATTCAGTTGCTGGAGCGCATCTTTCGCAACCCAATCCGCGAACGCAATCTGGAGAGCACACGCCAAAGTGTTCCCGGGCTGGTGAGTTTCTCTCTCAACGAAGAACAGACATCCCTGGTGGCTGAACTGGTGACACCCTTTGTGGTCGCCAACAGTTTCTTTAGCGAAGAACAAACCCTGGCAGCCCGTGAAGAAGCGCGTCTGGCCGTACAACCCATCACCCAGACCTATGTCGCCGGAGAAATCATCGTCCAGCGCGGCGCCGTGCTGACGGAAGCCAACATCGAAGCCCTGCGGGTGCTCGAACTGATTCAGCCAAGTAACCCGCTGATGGATTATCTTGCCTCGGGCGCGCTCACCGCCATGTTCATGACCTTTACCGGCCTATATCTGCACCGCCGCAAGCCACACTTTTATCACGAAGGCCGCAGCCTGCTTTTGATTGCGATACTCTTCCTGTTATTCTTGCTGGCAGCCCGACTGCTCATCCCTCAGCGCACACTGGTTCCATACTTCTTCCCAATTCCCGGCTTTGGTCTGTTGGTTGCCTCGCTGTTTGGCCCTGGCGGCGCCTTGATGTTTTCGGTCATGCTGAGCGTCCTGGCAGGATACAACCTGCCCAACAGCCTCGACCTGACCTTCTATTTCATGTTCGCATCCATAATTGGCATCTTATCATTGGGCAGGGCGCAGCGGTTTGGCAATTTCATCTGGTCAGGTTTTATCGCCGCCATAAGCGGCATAATTATCCTGATAGCCTACCGCATTCCCCAATTTGAAATCGATATGCTCGGCATGCTCCAACTCGCCGGCGCGGCCTTGTTAATGGGATTGCTCTCCGCCAGCCTGGCCCTAATTCTGCAATACATGCTGGCCGAATTCCTGGGCCTGACCACCCCCCTGCGGCTGGTCGAAATCTCGCGCCCCGATGCCCCCCTGTTGCAATACTTCCTGCGCAACGCTCCCGGAACTTACCAGCACAGCCTGCAAGTCTCGAACCTGGCCGAACAAGCCGCAGAAAAACTAGGCGCCGATACCCTGCTCGTCCGTGTCGGCGCACTCTATCACGATATCGGCAAAGCTCTCAACCCGGCCTTCTTCATTGAAAACCAGATGCCCGACAATCTCAATCCGCACGATGACCTCGACCCGCAGGAAGCCGCCGAAACCATCATCCGCCATGTCACCGACGGCGTCGTGCTGGCAAAAAAACATCGCCTGCCCAAGCGCATCCAGGACTTCATGCTCGAACATCACGGGACACTCATCACACACTATCAATATACGCAGGCCCTTAAAGCCGCCGGGAATGATGCCTCGCAAGTGGACGAGAGCAAATTCCGCTACCCTGGCCCGCCGCCGCGCTCGCGCGAAACCGCATTAATGATGCTGGCCGACGGCGTCGAAGCCCGCGCCCGCTCCATACGTCCCAAAACGGACGACGAACTGCGAAAAATCGTCCAGCAAACCATCGATTTCTGCCAAAAAGAAGGCCAACTCGACGAAACGCGCTTCACCCTCAAAGACTTGAGCATCATCACCGACTCCTTCACCACCACCCTGACTGGCATCTACCACCCGCGCATCGCCTACCCAGCCTCCTCCGAAGTGCGCGCCCCGCAGGATGTATCAACACGGAAAAGGGAATCGTGACCACCATTACCATCGAAAACCAGTACAGCCTGACCCCGGCCAACCTCGTGGAACTTCTTGAACAGGCCGCCCTGGTCGCGCTTAAACACCAGGCCGCTCCTGAAGACGCCGAACTGACCATCGTCCTGACGGATGACGACCAACTCCAGGCTCTCAACCGGGATTACCTGGAAACCGACTCCCCCACCGATGTGCTTTCCTTCCCCTCCGGCGAAACAGACCCGGAAACCGGCTCTCCCTATCTGGGCGATATCCTGCTCTCCATGCCGCGCGCCGCAAGCCAGGCCGAAAACGCCGGTCACAACCTCGAGGCCGAAGCGCAATTGCTCGTCGTTCACGGCATCCTGCACTTAATGGGACATGACCACGCCGAGGCCGAGGAAAAAGAACGCATGTGGCAAGCCCAGGCTGAGATTTTGACCCAACTTGGGCTGGTAGACATCCAAATCCGCGAGTCATGAGCCGCGTGCGAAATTTCATCGCAAGACGAGTTGCGTCCTTTCGCTGTGCCTTTCAGGGCTGGTGGTATGTCATCCGCACCCAGCGCAACGCCTGGATTCACGCCATCGCCACAACCCTGGTCGTCACCCTGGCTGCCTGGCTTCGGCTTCCTGCCACAGAGTGGGCCATCCTGATACTGGTTATCGCCCTGGTCTGGTCAGCTGAATTTCTGAACACGGCCATCGAAGCCGTGGTTGACCTGGCCAGCCCGGTTCACCATCCGCTCGCCAAAGTCGGCAAGGATGTTGGCGCGGCGGCAGTCCTGATAGCGGCTGGCGCGGCAGTACTGATTGGCCTGCTTATTTTAGGCCCGCCGCTTTTGGCAAAAATCCTTCTACGATTACAATAATCAGTAGAGTACGAATATTTTGCAAGAGACCCGATTTTTGGTGTATGTAGCCGGCCGCAAATGCGCGTCCGCTACATACACCAAAAATCGGAAATTCTCCCAAGTTGGAGTCCCAACTTCAGGAAAATCACCAATGACCCTTTCTTTTCGTTTCGGCACAGTCGGCTCACCCATCAAGGCCCCCAAGAAACCCGGCGGCTCAGTCGGTTCCATCATCTTCAGCCGCGAAATTGGCCTGGACGCGCTCGAACTCGGATGGGTGCAGTCGGTGCGCGTCTCAGAGCAGACCTGCGCCCTGATTAAGGAAACCGCCGCAGCCCAAGATGTCGGCGTCAGCGTGCACGCGCCTTACTTCATAAACCTGAACGCCACAGACGAGGAATGGCCCAAGAGCCGCAAAAGGTTGATGGATGCCGCCCACTACGGTAACCTGGCCGGGGCCACCGACATCATTTTTCATCCCGGCTCGTATTTTGGAGAGCCCGCCGAAGATGTGCTGAAAATCGCCATTCCGCGCCTGCAAGGCTGCCTGGATGAACTGCGCGCGGCGGACAATCCCGTCACGCTGCGCCCTGAAACGATGGGCAAAAGTGCCATGCTCGGCTCGCTCGAAGACACGCTCGAAATGTCGAAGGAAATCCCCGGCGTTTTGCCCTGCCTCGACTTCGCCCACCTGCACGCCCGGCCCGGCGATGGCAGCGTCAACTCCTACGACGAATGGAGCGCGCGGCTGGAAACCTATGCCAAAACCCTGGGCGATTCGGCCCTGGGGCGGCTGCACATCCACCTTTCGGGCATCGAATACGGGCCAAAAGGCGAAAAAAACCACCTGCCCATCTCCAAATCCGATTTCGACATGGACAGCCTGTTCCGCGCCCTGCACGCCTTCAAAATGGGTGGCCGTATCCTGTGCGAAAGCCCCATCATGGAAGAAGACGCCCTGCTGATGCGCGACACCTGGAAAAACATCAGCGGACAATAGACAACAAAAAGTTCTCTGATATTTGCCGTGAAGAAGGCCGTATTTTGGGGTCAAAATGCGGGAACTTACCATAGGGAATTCGCTTGCAACAAAAAAAGAGCCTCTAACTGGCTCTTTTTTTGTTGCAAGCGATTCAATGTCACGGATTGATATATTCGCGCAGGTTGTGTTCGACTGCATAAGCCGCCGCTTCGGCACGGTTGTTAACACCAAGTTTCGAGAGAATACTCGAAACATAATTTCGTACGGTGCCCTCGCCCAGGAACAGCGCTTTGGCAATCTCGCGATTGGTTTTGCCTTCGGAAACCAACTGCAAAACATGCTTCTCCTGCTGGCTGAGATGCGAAAAAGCCGAAGCCTCCTCATCCTTAACAGCCCGGCGCACTTCCTGGAAGACGCGCTGGGTGACAGCCGGGTCGAGCAAGGCTTCGCCGCGTCCGACAGCATCCAGAGCGCGGACGAGGTCTTCGCCGCCGATTTGCTTGAGGATGTATCCCGAAGCCCCGGCGCGGATTGCCGAGAAAAGCATTTCATCCTCGGCATACGAGGTCAGCATAATTACTTTGGTCTCAGGAAAGTTCTGAACAATTTCCTCGCAGGCTTCTATGCCGGATGTCCCCGGCAGGCGGATGTCCATCACAACGACACCAGGCTGCAAGGCAGAAACTTGTTCGAGCGCCTCCCGCGCTGAACTGGCTTCGCCAATCACTTCGAAATCGGGATGCCGGTCGAGCAACGCCTTTAACCCCAAACGAACAACTTCGTGGTCATCCACCAGCAAAATTCGCTGTTTTGACATGCGCTCCTAATCTCCTTGTTGGTTCTCTGATATTTGCTGTAAAGAGGGCCGCATTTTGCGGGTTCTTATCATGGGAATTCTTAAAGAGCCTCCTTGTTTTAGGCAAAGAGTACAGCAGTGATACCTTCAACCTGCAAGGATTGATAAAAAAGAGTAAATATATCGTCTTTCTATTCTATTCTTTTTGACGCCTAAAGTCAATAAACCGGTAGCCTACCCCGCGCTCCGTAAGAATGTATTTGGGGTTGGACGGGTCTTTTTCAAGTTTTTGGCGCAAATAATTAATGTAAAGCCGAACATAATGCGGCTCATCGCGATACTCATAGCCCCAAACCTTCGCCAGAAGTTGGTCGTGCGAAACCACCCAGCCCGCGTTTTGAACCAGGTGGAAAAGCAACCGGTATTCGGTCGGGCGCAATTTGACAATCTTTCCTTCGAGCCAAATTTCACGACGATCAAAGTCAATTTTCAGGCGGTCATCAACCTCGATCAGGCCATGCATCGAACCGCTGGCCGCTTCGGTGCGCCGCAAGACTGCCTTGGCCCGGCTGACCAGTTCACGCGGACTGAACGGCTTGGTGACATAGTCATCCGCACCGAGTTCAAGGCCGCGCACCCGGTCATCTTCCTCGCCTTTGGCTGTCAGCATAATGACGGGCACATTGCTGATTTCGCGAATCATTTCCAGCACTTCAAAGCCGTTCAGGTCTGGCATCATCACGTCTAACAGAATCAGGTCAGGGTTGATGTCACGCAATCGCTGTATCGCCTGCTTGCCGTTAAACGCTTCACTGACCTGGAAACCGTCATGCTCCAGGTTCAGGCGAATAAAGCGCACCATGCGCTCTTCGTCATCCACAACCAGAATACGCCTGCGTTCAAAATCATCTGCCATAAGTTTTTTACTCCCGCACAAACCCGATGATTGGTTCTTCTTCTTCGCCCGGCATGATTTCAATAAAAGTAACCCGGCTCAAAGACCAAATCACCTGGGTAACATTAGGCAAAATATAATGCACATCCTTGCCATCACGACGGCGAGGATTGCGAAGAAGAATAATTGTGTCGGCTGGGCCTGGCAATTCTTCAATTTCTCCCAGTACCGGGTCTTCACTGGCAATGTGAATCAAGACAGTTGGCATAGTTTCACCTTATGTGTTCAAAATAATTTGTATTTTCAATTTTCCAAGCGCAAGCAGGTCACCCTGGTTTAGCGGGTTTATCACGTTGGCAGTCAAACGAACGCCATTCAGGTGAGTGCCGTTGGAAGAACCTAAATCCATGACTGTCACCTGATTATCTACCCGGCGAATAACCGCGTGCAAACGTGAAACGCCGTGGTCAAAAGCCTGGTGATTGGTCAGATCAATATCAGGCATAATGGGCTGCCTGTCGCTCACCCGCCCCAGGGTAAACTCCGTTCGGCCTGAGACGGGAATTATCTGCCCGCTATCAACCAGGTGCAAGGAAATCCAGTTATCCGTAGAGTCGGGCAATGATTGCTCAGAAATCGGCGCGGTTTTCATGTTTCCCGGCTCGATTTCGATTTGCTGGGTAGTCTGCCCTGGCGTTTTGACCAACTGCATACCGCACTCGCTGCAAAAAAACGCGCCTGTCAACTCTTGGTGTTTGCAGTTTGGGCAAATAATCATTGGGTACGCTCCCCTGGCATTAATAAAGACCGTGTTCCATATTTTATTTGCTTTTCGCCAGATTCAGTAAAAGAATTTTGTTGTTCAACGTGTTGGGCTTCCAGCATAATTGTTTTGGCGAGACTCTTTTCTCCCTGCGCAAGGAGATGGCTAGCCAGTTGCTGCAAATGACGGGTCGCTTTTTCATAATCTCCGGCATCTAAAGCGGCCCTCGCCTTTTCCTGCATTCGATAAAGGTTCAGCTTGGAAAGGGCCTGCAGGATAGCCACAGGCGGGATAACCGAGGATGTCTCATCATCCACCGCGACACTGATGCCCACCGGAATCTCCGGCACAGGAACAGCCCGGGCTGCAATGCTTGCTCGCAAATGGCCTGTCAGTAAATCCAGGTGGTCAAGGTTTGTGCGGTCAGTGGCAATCGTCAATTCCAGAACAATCTTGAGGGGCTCGTCATACAAAACCGGCCCCAAAGCCGTCGTTTTGTCAAAAGATAATTTGACCGCTTCAGGCTGTAAACGAAAAGCATAGTCAACTGTCACGCCTGGATGAAGTTCACCCGACAACTCAACCGACTGGGCGAACATCCTGGACAAGTTGGTAAATTTATCGCTTAGGAATCGCTCAATATCCTGCGGGTCCTGGACAAAGAAAGTACTTCCCCCAGTAAGACTGGCAACCTGGTCGAGGAAAACGTCGTTCCAGCCGCTCCCAATCCCGATACCGCTGATTCCAATTCCTTCACCTGCGGCAATCTTTGCCTGTTGATAGCATTGCTGTTCATCGCCGTAAGTTCGGCCATCGGTCATCAAAATCACATGATTGACATACTGGGGATTGTTATAACGCTGAACTTCGTCAATGGCGGTTGTCAAGCCGTGCAGGATTTCTGTGCCGCCGCCAGTAGCAAGTGTCCTGACATGTAACTCGTTGCGACGCGCATCAATATTGCGAGTTGCAGGAATGATGACCTCTGCGCGGTCGCTGAAGCGCACCAGTGAAAAAATGTCATCCGGCCCAAGGCGATTGATTAGCTGAATAGCAGACATCTTGGCCCGGTCTATTTTTTCGCCCTGCATAGATGTTGAACAATCCAGGGCCAGGCAAACATTAAGTGGAGGGGTTTTGGCTTCGGCCTTATATTCAGAAGCAACCGAAATTGTGACAAGCGCGTACACCAATTGCCTGTCTGTGCCGCGATAAATGTGCGGGCGGCTGAGTTCGACCGAACAATTCAAGGGCGATTCAATAACCAGGGCATCCGGCTCATCGGCAAGGGTGGCGTCATAAGCCGCACGGCGTTGCGGGTCAGCCAATATCTGGTAGGCTTGCTGAATGTCGAGAAACAGTTCTGTCTCGCCCGGCGCCTGGTTTTTATCAGGATGAAGTTTTTTGGCTGCTTTCAAATAAGCGCGTCGAATTTCATCTGGCGTGGCAGAACGCAATAAACCCAGCAACGCATAAAAATTCGACTTTTTGACAGGCATAAGATTTTGGACGCTTAACCAAGGAATTGAACAAGAATAGCACTGATATTATCCGGGCCGCCAGCCGCGTTAGCAGCAGCAACCAGATTTTGGCAACCACGCTGAATGGTTGGGGCTTCAAAAACAATCTTCTTCATTTCTTCATCCGGCACAACTCCCCACAACCCATCGGAACAAATCAGCAGGTAAGCCCCCACCGGGAAGGGAACTGTCACCAAATCAGAGTCAAGCGTCTCCCCCTGGCCCAGGGCACGATACAAAACATTGCGCTGCGGGTGGACGGCGGCCTCTGCCGATGTAATTTGTCCCAACTCTTCGAGGCGACGCACCAGGGAATGGTCACGGGTAATGGCTTCAATGCGCTTGTCATTATAGATGAGGTAACCGCGGCTATCGCCAACATGCCCAACGGTCAATTGCTGCCCAACAACAAGCGCGGCAGTGACCGTTGTTCCACTGCCCGGCGTTTCACTTAAAACCACGCGCTGGGCTTCGGAGATTGCAGCCTGCATAATCTCCTGCAACGATTCTTCTACCGGAATTGAAGGCTGCTGAAAAAGGGTGGCGTGAAATTTCTTCAAGATATATCCAGAAATAACACGCACAGCCGTGTTACTTGCTATTTCACCGTATTGATGCCCGCCCATGCCATCGGCAATAATAAACAAACCGAACGGCGCGGTGCTTGTATTACCGGCAATAGTGGTGGAAAGAGTAAACAGGCTGTCTTCATTCAAATCACGCTGACGCCCAACCGATTGCGCGCTGGTTACCAGCAACTGATTCGGTTCAAAGTGATTTGCAGTGACAGAACGAATGGACTGCAACTGAGTCTCTGAAAGCGGCGCTGTAACGGCATTATCGAGCGCTTTTCTTTCGGGTTCTTTGGTGCCACCAAATAGTTTGCGGAAAAAATTAAACACAGAGCGACTCCTTGAAACAGGGATTAGGCCAGCAAAGCGTAAATGAAATGATCATGCGAACCCACATAGACAATCCCATCATAGACCAAGGGCGCTCCGGTAATGGGGCCTTTGGTTTCATATTTCCAGCGCAAGCGGCCGGTCTTATATTCCAGGCAATAGAGACTGTTATCTATTGAGCCAATATAAACACTATCTTTATAAACTGCCGGTGAGCCATTGACCTGATGATTGGTCTTAAATCGCCACAACTCTTTCGACGATTTCGCATCAATGCCATACACATTGCCATCTGCCGAGCCTGTGATAACAATATTATCCACAACGATTGGCGAGACTATCGAGGGTTTTTCCATGCGAAAACGCCAGACCAACCAGCCGGTATTGGCATCCAGGCAATACAAATGAGAGTCAATCGACGAAAAGTAAACCGTACTTCCTTGAACCCAGGGCGATGAGGTGATATTTCTTTTGGCCTTGTAACGCCACTTGGCAGCGCCACGATACGTCACAGCAAAAAAATCGCCCGCCTCAGAGCCGAAATATATCAGGTCATTGGCAACAAAAGGGCTGGAGCGCACCTCTGAACCGGCTTCGAATTTCCATGCCTGGCGATTGGTGTCAACATTGACCGCATGTAAGTGGCCATCTTCAGAACCAAAGAAAACGTGATTCTCTGCAACACGTGGGGAGGAACGAATAGGGCCATCTGCAAAATAAGACCAATTCAATTTCCCCGTGCGCAGATTGACAACATGCAGGCGATTGTCGTCACAACCGAAAAAAATCATATCATCAAAAGCAGCAGGGCGGCTGACAATGCCACCATCTGCGGCATACTTCCACTTAAACTCACCATCGGCAGCAT
>JAWOIR010000244.1:0-5317 GCA_046484545.1 Anaerolineales bacterium | reverse complement strand
TCGGCCTTGAGGGCCAGCGAGGCATCCACCATGCCCTGACCGAGGATGGTATACGTCCGCTCGGAAAGGCCGGATTGGGCCAGCAGTTCGTTGATGTCCTTCAAGCGCACCGATTGTCCGTTGAGCAGGTATTCGTTGCGCCCATCACGGTGGGCGCGGCGGGTGACAGCCACCTCGCTGAAATCGACCGGAAGCCAGTTTGCGCTATTGTCAAAAGTAATCGTAACCGAGGCCATGCCCGCGCGTGGACGCTGTTCAGAGCCGGCAAAAATCATGTCTTCGGTCTTTTTGGCGCGCAGCAGGTTTTGCGATTGTTCGCCCAATACCCAGCGCAGGGCGTCGGCAATATTCGATTTGCCCGAACCGTTCGGCCCGACAATCGAAGTAATGCCGTCGGCAAATTCAAAGTGCGTGCGCGAGGCGAAGGTTTTATATCCGTGCAATTCGAGGGATTTGAGTCGTAAAGGCATTTTGCTAAGTCAGAGTTCAGAATGATGAATGCAGAATTAGTTCCCCGTCATATCCGAGTTCATGTCAATATGCTCGAGGGCGTCCTGGGCGGCGGATTGGCTGGCGTCTCGTTTGCTGGTGCCTGTGCCGGAACCGAATAATTTGCCACCAATATAAACTTCCACCAGGAAGGTTTTGGCGTGGTCAGGTCCCTGGCTGGCTGTGGGGACATACTCCGGGATACCCAACCCCAAACGCTGCGACCATTCCTGCAAACGGGATTTTGGGTCCACCATGAATTCAGGCATTTCGAGCGCATATTCGTCGGCCAGGGGGGCAATCAGGGGCAGGACAAAGTCGCGAGCGGTTTCGAGACCTTTGTGCTGGTAAATCGCGCCGACCAGGGCCTCGAAGGCCCCGCACAGCAGGGTGTCGCGGTCGCGTCCGCCGCCCTGAAGTTCGCCGCGTCCGAGGCGCAACGCATTGCCCAGTTCGAGTTGACGCGCCAGACGCGCCAGCGTTTCGGTGCGGACGAGGTTCGAGCGCATGCGCGTCATCTCCCCTTCGCGCATTTCAAGGAAATGATTATAGACATACGCTCCGACAACAAAATCGAGGACGGCGTCGCCTAAAAATTCCAGGCGTTCGTTGTCCTCGCCAGCATTGCCATGTTCGTTGAGATAGGAGGTGTGGGTCAGGGCGCGGGTGAGCAGGCGCAGGTCGTCAAAAGGCAGGTTGAGACGCTTCGCCAATTGCGCCGGGCTTTCTGAACCGGCGCGCTCGGTCATGGGTTCTACGAACGTCATGTCAGTTTCTCCCGGAACTCAGGGAGCGCGAGCCATCGCGTTGGCAATGGCTCGCGGCCACGTAGTTCCTGTGATAAGTTGTTTGAAAGCCGTTGCTTTCCGAGGGTCATTTTACACGATATTTGCACATTTATGGCGCTTTGGTTTTGGGCTCTTTAGGAATTCCCGTGATAAGCCCCCAAAATGCGACCTTTTTTGTAACAAATATCAGAAAACCCATAACACAGGCCATGTTGTTATCCCAAGTCGTTATATAATTGCCCTATGGTCGCCCCCCTGTTAGCCACCAAGATTCATGTGCCCCCACTCCGGCCCGGCATTGTTACCCGTCCGCGCCTGGTGACACGCCTGGACGAGGTTCTGGAACGGCCTTCAGGAGTCGGTCTTGTCTCTGCTTCGGCAGGTTTTGGCAAAACGACCCTGATTAGCCAATGGGTTGTGGGGACCGGGCATCCGGCTGCCTGGTTGTCGCTGGACGAGGGGGATGGCGATGTTGCCCGCTTCCTGGGGTATCTCATCTCAGCTCTGCAGACGCTTGACCCGGATTTCGGCGCGGGACTCTTGAACCTGTTGCAATCGCCCCAGCCGCCGCCTGTCGAAATCCTGCTCACCGCACTGCTCAACGAAATCGCTGCCCTGCCCGGGCCTTTTATCCTGGTCTTGGACGACTATCACACCCTCGACTCTGAACCGGTGGATGATGCGCTCAACTTCCTGGTCGGGAATTTGCCCCCGCAAATGCGCCTGGTAATTGCCAGCCGTGAAGACCCACCCCTGCCCCTGGCCCGCCTGCGCGTGCGCGGGCAACTGACCGAACTGCGTGCCGCCAATCTGCGTTTCACCCCCGCCGAGGCCGCCGACTTTCTCAATCGGATGATGGGGTTAAATCTTCCGGCTGAAGATATTGCCGCATTGGAATCCCGCACCGAAGGCTGGATTGCCGGGCTGCAACTGGCTGCCCTTTCGATGCAGGGCAATAGCGATATTACCGCCTTTATTCAATCTTTTACTGGCAGCCACCGCTTTGTCCTCGATTACCTGATGGAGGAAGTGCTGCGCCACCAGCCGCAAGATATTCAGGACTTCCTCTTGCGCACTTCGATTTTAGACCGCATGTGCGGCCCGCTCTGCGATGCCGTGCTGGGAACGCTGAACACTTCCTCGCACCTTCTTGAAACGCTCGAACGGGGGAATTTGTTTATCGTGCCGCTGGATAATGAGCGGCGTTGGTATCGTTATCACCACCTGTTTGGCGATTTCCTGCGCCAACGGCTGCTAGCATCCGCTTTGACCGAAGATGAGAACGGCATTGCTGAACTCCACATCCATGCCAGCCAGTGGCTGGAGCAAAACGACCTGCTGCCCGAAGCCTTCCAACATGCGGTTGCCGCCAATGACGTTTCCCGCGCTGAACGGCTGGCTGAAAGCCCAGCCATGCCACGCCATTTTCGTAGCGTAAGCAATACCATCATCCGCTGGCTGGATGGCCTGCCCAAAGCCGTCAAAGACGCCCGGCCCTCGCTGTGGGTGCGTTCTGCGGCCGCCAACCTGGTGGCCGGGCAAACCGCCGGGGTGGCCGAATCGCTGCAAGCCGCCGAAACCGCCCTGCAAGCCTTCCCCGCCGAAGACCCCCAAACCCGCTCTCTGACCGGGCGCATTGCCAGCGCCCGTGCCACCCTGGCGCTGACACAATATCAGCCTGCCGAAATTTTTGCCCATGCCCGCCGCGCTCTGGAATACCTGCCTCCCGAAGACCTGGCCTCGCGCTTTACCGCGTTTTGGGCCATGGGCTTTGCCAGTTACCTGCAAGGCAATCGCGCCGCCGCGCTTGAAAACTACCAGCAGGCTGTTGCTGCGGCTCGCGTATCAGGGGAACCTTTCCCGCTAATCCTGAGCACTAGCGGGCTGGGGCATGTCCAGGAGTTGGAAACCCGGCTGCGCGAAGCCGTGCAGACCTACGAGAGCGTCCTGCCCCTGGCAGGGGAACATCCCATCCCCAGTTTTACGGAAATTTATATCGGTCTGGCGCGGGTCTATTATGAATGGAACGACCTGGAGCGGGCCGCTGACTATGGCGAAAAGAGCCTGCACCTGGCCCACCAGTACGATAAAAATGTAGACCGCTTCCTGATTAGCGAGGCTTTTTTGGCCCGCCTGAAACTGGCCCAGGGCAACAGGCAGGCCGCCGCCAATCTGTTGACCCGCCCTGCCCAAGCCGCCCAACAGCCCAACTTTGCCCAACGAATGCCGGAAGTAATCGCCGACCTGGTGATTGTCTCACTTGGCTTGGGGCAACTTGCCGCCGCTGGCGAATTTGCCAAAACCCATCCCTTGCCTCTTAGCCAGGCGCGGGTGCTGCTGGCACAGGGGAAACCCGCTTCAGCCTTGCACGTGCTGGATGCCCTGGGCGCCGAGATGGAATCGCGCGGCTGGCAGGACGAAAAACTGCGCGCGCTGGTCTTGCAATCGCTGGCCCTGCACGCGCTGGACCAGAAAGACAGCGCCGCGCAAACCCTGGCCGAAGCACTGACCCTGGCCGAGCCGGACGGCTTTATCCGCCTGTTTGTAGACGAGGGCGAACCCATGCGCCTGTTGCTTTTGGATTGGAAACAGGGCGCGGCAGATTTGAGATTGCGGACGTATGCGGACGGAATCCTGGCTGCTTTCCCCGGGCCGACGACAGGCAGCCTGTTGCCAGAAATGCTGACCCCGCGTGAGGTGGAAGTGCTGGGCCTGATAGCCCTGGGGCTTTCCAACACTGAAATCAGCCAGCGCCTGTATCTGGCGCTCAACACAGTCAAGGGGTACAACCAGAAGATTTTCGGCAAACTCCAGGCCCAGAATCGCACCGAAGCGGTGGCGCGGGCCAGGGAATTAGGGCTGCTGTAGCAGGCGAAACCTCGCTTGTGATGGGTCGGAATAAATGACGAAGCCGTAATTGGGAATTCCTGTGATAAGTCCCCGCATTTTGGGGTGAGAGCGCGCGCGCTCTCACCCCAAAATGCGGCTTTCTTTACGGCAAATATCAGGGAACCCACAAATTCCCTCCCCTTAAACCTACTTAAGTATCTATCATTTTTTCGATGCGCGGGGTATATTGAACGCACCCAGGGCCACAGCCATGACCACTCCTCTCCCTATCAACTGCCAGATTCGACTCAAAGGTCACCTGACCCCACAGTGGCGTGATTGGTTCGATGGGCTGACGGTCACGCTGGAGGAGAATGGTGAAACCTTGCTGGCCGGGCCTGTGCAAGACCAGGCGCAATTACACGCCCTGCTCAAAAAAGTGCGCGACCTGGGTATCCCACTGCTCTCCGTTCTTTGTGTTGAACAAAAGGATTAAGACAAAAACAAAGGGTTCAAATGCCGGCAACCTGCTGGCGCAGCAATATTCAGTAGAGCACGTATATTTTTCAAGGAGCCCGATTTTTGGTGTGTGTAGCGGGCGCCCGCTACACACACCAAAAATCGGAATTCCTTCCAACTTTCGTGAAGTATTGATATTTACAAGTATCTACAAAGAAAGGTATTGATGATGAAGACAATTATTTTTGAACGATATGGACCTCCCGAAGTGCTGCAACTCAAGGAAGTCGAAAAGCCCGTCCCGGGGGATAACCAGGTGCTGGTCAAAATCCACGCCGCTTCGGCCAATCCGCTCGACTGGCATCGAATGCGGGCCGACCCGTTCCTGGCACGCCTGAGCGAGGGGTTCTGGCGCCCAAAAACGCCAAAACTGGGCGCAGATATTGCCGGGGTGGTCGAAGCCGTCGGCAAGGGTGTGGCCGAGTTCAAGCCCGGCGATGCGGTTTTCGGCAGCATTGGCGCGGGAGGTTTTGCCGAATACGCCCTGGCAAGGGAAGAACACCTGGCCCACAAACCCGCCAACGTGTCCTTTGAAGGTGCGGCGTCCACCCCGGTAGTGGGTTTTACCGCCATCCAGGGAATGCGCGATTTTGGCAACATCCAGCCGGGAGAAAGGGTATTGGTCAACGGCGCATCAGGCGGAATTGGCACTTTTGCCGTGCAATATGCCAAAGCCATCGGCGCGGAAGTGA
>JAWOIR010000165.1:0-8077 GCA_046484545.1 Anaerolineales bacterium | reverse complement strand
CAGCAGGTTGACGATTAAGCCACCGCCTTGCTCGCGCATCACCCGCGCAACCGATTGTATGACCAGGAAAGTGCCAATCGTGTTGACTTCAAAAACACGGTGCAAATCCCACTCGTCCATCTCCAGCAGGCCAGCTGAATGCTCAACATTAGCGCTGTTGATGAGGATGTCAATGCGGCCAAAATCGTCGAATGTTTGGTTGACCAGAGTCTGGACAGCAACCTTTTTGGCAACATCGTGCAGGTAAACACTCGCCTGGCCCCCGGCGGATGAAATCTTCGCAGCGACTGCGTCCACATTGAGCGGGGAAATGTCGTTCAGGGCCAGGGTCGCACCGCGGGCTGCAAGCGCCAGGGCCAGTTCACGTCCGTAGCCGCGCCCGGCACCGGTAATCAGGACAATTTTTCCATCAAGGTCTGACATCATGGCTCCAGGCAAACAGGAATTTTATCGGGATTTTGGTTGGCGTTCAGGCGCATCCCAAAATAGGGCGAGGGATCATACGTGTTGTTGATGTCGGTTTCGTTCAGGTAGCGGCCAAAACCATCGTCCCTGACCACCGAAAAATGCAGGTGAACCCCAACCGGGTTGCCGGGCGTGCCGGAGTAGTTGCCCTGGTAGCCGAGCAGCGTCCCGGCTTCGACATAGACTTCGAAAGTGCCGGGCGGAAAAGCTGGTGCAACGGTCGATCTGCCGTTCGCGTCTGCCATATGGGTGTAGTAGGTCCAGATTTGTCGTCCGGGGTTGAGCGGGTCGCTCGGGATGCGGATGATGAGCGAGGACTTCCAGTCCGATTGGCGGGTCAGGTAACCGGGATAGGCGGCGTAAATCGGGGTAACACCGACTGCTGTCCCGGCAAAGATGTCGAGGCCTGAATGACGGTGGCCGGGGCGGAAAGAATCGTCCCAGATAAATCCAACCAGGCCGTCGGTCGGGAAGGTGAACGGGGCATCGCCACAGCGCGTACCGGCCGGCACCACCAACCCCTCCTGCGAAATTGGGTTGGTCAGGAAAGCCCAGACAATCACACCTCGCTGCCCACCGGAACGCAACTGGCGATAGGCGTAAAAGGCGCTGCCCGCCAGCGCGCCCACCAGCAGGAGCATGATGAGTTTACGTACTTGCATGGAGCTGATTATACCGCTGTAAGGCGGCGGGAGATACCACCCTGTGGCGGCAGAGGAGAGCCGAAAATTTGATGTTCATGCGTGCTTCGCACGCATGAACATCAAATTTTCGTGTTTTTCTTGTTGCCCGTGAAGGAGCCCACACTAAGAATCTGCTTTTTAATAATCCTCGCACACATCTTTAACGGAAATCCTATCTTGCGCTTTTATTTTTTTGACACAGGCAGCATAAAATATTGCTAACTTTGAACGGTAAAAAACCAACAAGGAGATAAAAAATGACTTACTATATTGCCCCATATGCCCCTCGTGTTGTCCGCCGTATGGCTGCCCGCAACGCAGAATCCGCCCGCAGCCTGGCACTCGATATCCGCGACGAAGGTGAATCCTACCTGCTGCGCGCCCTGGTTCCCGGCCTGAAAGCCGAAGACCTGACCATCCAGGTTTTAGATGACACCGTCTCCATCGAGGGCGAGTTCCGCCGCGAAGATGGTGAATTCCTGATGAGCGAACTGCCGCTTGGCCCCTTCCGCCGCACCCTGCGCCTGCCGGTTACCCTGGATGCTGAAAAGGCCGAGGCCAAAATTGAAGATGGGGTACTGAGCCTGCACCTGCCCAAATCTGAATCGGTGCGTCCCAAGACCATCAAAGTTTCGTACAACTAACCCTATCCATATTTCAGCAAGACGCCCGCCTGGGCGTCTTTTTCTTTGGCTCTCTGATATTTGCCGTGAAGAAGGCCGCACTTTGGGGTATGGGCGCACGTACGCACGCCCATACCCCAAAATGCGGGGGCTTACCACGGGAATTCCTAAAGAACCTTTTCTTTTATAATGCCCGGAACGGGTATATCAGGTAAAATACCACTCAGGTTCTCAAATATTTGCCGTGAAGAAGGCCACATTATCACGGAAATTCTGAAATAGCCACCACTCATCTAACCCGCTGGAGAAAGTATTGTGCGAAAAATATTCGTTTTATTATTGATGTTTGCCCTGATAAGCGCCTGCGTGCCCGAAGCACCGGCGACTCCAACAGACCCTGATGAGGCCCCGGTCCCAACCCAGACCCCACAGCCGACCGCCGGCCCGACGCCCACCCCCGCGCCGCCGCTCGCCATCCTGCTCATCCCGGCGGATATGAACGAAGTCCTTTCACGCGAGTACCAGGCCGCCATCTACGACCTGGCCCAGGCCACCGAATTACGCTACCAGGTACGCAACAGCCTGTCAGTCGAAGACCTGGCCCTGGAACCCAACCTGCGCGTGGTGATTGCCCTGCCGCCGGTGGAGGGACTGCCCCAACTGGCCGCCGCCGCGCCACAGGCCCAATTCCTGGCGATTAACGTGCCGGATGTCAACCCGGGCGGCAACATCAGCACCCTGGGCGGCGAAGCCGTCCCGATTGACCAGCAAGCCTTCATGGCCGGCTACATCGGCGCGCTGGTGACAGAAAACTTTTATGAAATCGGCGCCGTATTGCGAAAAGACTCCCCCGAAGCCGATATTATCAAGAGAAGCATACGCACCGGACGCACCTATTATTGCGGACTGTGCCGCCCGATTGGTCGCTTCACCCCCTACGAGTATCCCGAATTCATCGAAATCCCGGAAGACGCCGCGCCGCGTGAGTACCCCGCTTATGCTGATTTGCTCATCATGCAGAAAAGAGTCGGCACGATGTTCATCCAGCAAGGGGTCGGAATTCCAGAATTGCTCGAGCACCTGGCGATTTCAGGCGCTCTGATGATTGGCAGCGAATCGCCGCACAAACCGCTCAGCGGCTGGGTGGTGACCCTGCAACCCGACTATCTCAAAGCCACTATCGCGGCCTGGCCGTCGTTGGTGGCGGGTGAAGGCGGCAGAACCTTCCCGGCCCCGCTGACCCTAACCGACATTAACGAAGAACTCTTCAGCATTGGCAAGCAACGACTGGCCGAGGAAACCTTGCAGGCCATGTTCGAGGGTTATATTTCGACGGGAAATGATTAATTTGGCTCTCTGATATTTGCTGTGAAGAAGGCCGCATTTTGGGATGTGAGCGCGCGTACGCGCGCTCACATCCCAAAATGCGGGGGCTTTCACGGAAATTCTCAAAGCCTTCTTGACGAATCAAAAGAATGCGTGATAAACTAGCCGAGTTGTAAAAAATCTTACGAAAGGAGCGCACGACCGATGGCAAAAATCGATACCAACATCATGAATTCTGTCCGCGCCGCCGATTTGGGCGGTGGTTTGGCTGTTGATTCTCGGAGTGCGCCTGCCTTCAGGTAAGTTACACGAAGTTTTTGTAACCCCGGCCACGGCGCACCCGCCCGTGGCTTTTTTATTTGTCTTTTCAAGACGGCCATGGGCGAAAACCCTGGCCGTTTTTTTTACCCCCTCCCGGCCTCCCCCAAATTCAAAAAGCGAATTTAGGGGAGGAGAAATACAAGGAAATTATTATGGATATTACAACTTCTTTATACACCGGCAAACTCGTCCGGCTGACGCGGATTGAGTTCGAGAAAGACCCCGAAACACTGGCGCAGTGGACGCAGGATGCCAGCCTGATGCGTATGCTGGGCGATACCCCGGCCCGCCCGCTGGCCCCGTTCCAAATCAAGAAACGCCTGGAAGGCATCGAGAAGGAAATGGACGAAAAGCATGAGATGTTCTATTTCCACATCCGCCCCCTGGAGGATGAAAAACTCGTCGGCTGGGCAAAAATCTACTGGGTGCTGTGGCCCTCGCAGATTGCGAACATCGAACTGGCTATCGGCCCTTCGGAACAGAAGAAAGGCTACGGGTCGGACGCGTCCCGCCTGCTTTTGCGGCTGGCCTTTGACGAGTTGAACCTGAATCGTTTAACGGTCAAAATCCCGGCCTACAACATCCCCGCGATTGATTTTGCCAGGAAATTCGGTTTCAGCGAGGAAGCGCGCCGGCGCGAAGTAATTTTGCGCGATGGCCGCCGCTGGGATTCGCTCTTGTTTGGCCTGTTGCGTTCTGAGTGGAGTGTGAATCATGAATAACGATATTTTCCGTGGGAAATTGGTGCGCTTGAGCGCCGAAAACCCCGAAACCTACGCCGAGCATTTTTCGCGCTGGTGGCATGACAGCGAGTACGGACGTCTGCTCGATATTGCGCCCGGACACCTGCTCTCGCCGAAGCGCACCAAAGAGTGGCTCGAAAAAGAACTCGAAAAAGACCCGCCCGAAATGTGGTTATTCGGAATCCGCGCGCTGGAAGACGATAAACTGATTGGTTTTATTGACCTGAGCGACGTGAGCACATATGGTGACACGTTTGTCGGAATCGGGATTGGCGAACGCGAGTGCCGCGGCAAGGGCTACGGCACCGAGGCGATGAAACTGGTTTTGCGCTTCGCATTCGTCGAGTTGGGCCTGCATCGTGTTTCGCTGAATGTGTTCGATTACAACCCGCGCGGAATCCGGTCTTATGAAAAGGCCGGATTCCAACACGAGGGCCGTATCCGCGAGATGATTTTGCGTGAAGGCCAGCGCGCCGACGTGCTTTACATGGGCGTACTGCGCGAGGACTGGATTGCCAAATTTGGCGCGGAGTACGGACTATGACTACCGCAACCTTTTTTACTAAAAATTTCGGAGGCCGAAATGGCTCCTCATCATCATTACCTATCACCAAGACAATTTTTGCCCGACCGGTACACCTTCTACGGCGCGAGTTTTCAGGACTTGCCCGCGATAGTGAACCTGCTCAATCAACGACACATCTGTTCGGCAGCTTTCAGCGTCGAGGAGTTGCGCCTTGCGTGGCAGTCGCCAAATTTCAGCCCGGCCATGGACGCGCGCCTGGTCTTCGACCCGCGCGAACACCTGGTTGGCCTTATCCAGGTTTGGATGGATGAAGCGCGGCCTTTGCTGTGGGGCTGTGTCCACCCCGATTACGAGGGACGCGGCATCGGCAGCGCCCTGCTGACCTGGGCCGAAGCGCGCGTCCACCTGGCGCTCGACAGCCTGCCCGTAGACGCCTGGTTTGCGCCGCATTTCGTGGCCCTGCCCGTCCAGCGCGCACATGAACTGTGCGAGACACTCGGCTGGCAACAAATCACGCCGCCGCAGAAAGAGATGAAGCGCGTAACCGGTGCACTGCATTTGCCGGAAAACGCCAATCGCGCGGTGAATGTGTTCGAAAAAGCAGTTGAGCAACTCAATTAACAATCTTTTGACAGTTATTCGGTTGGTCAGTTATCCAGTTCTCGTAGAACCTGATAACCGGCCAACCGGAATACGGAGAAAATTACAATGGCTACAATATACCGTGAACCCTTGATTTTGACCGAAGCCCCCGCCATCCCCGGCCTGACCTTTCGCGGCTTCGCCGGGGAGAGCGACTTCCCTAAAATGCTGGCGGTCATCGAAGCCAGCAAACACGCCGACAAGGTCGAGCGCAGCGATACGCTCGACGATGTCCGGCGCAATTACAGCCACCTGGTGCGTTGCGACCCGAAGACCGACATGCTATTTGCCGAGATAAACGGCGAGGTCATCGGCTACAACCGCGTCTGGTGGGACAGGCAGGATGATGGCGTCTATACGTATGGCGTCATCGGCTTCCTGCGCCCGGATTGGCGACACAAGCGCATCGGCACCGCCATGCTGGGACACGCCGAGGCGCGCCTGCGCCAGATTGCCGCGACTCACGAAGACGGGCCGAAATTCTTCCAGGCCTGGGCCAATGACAGCGAACAGGGCTTGCAGGCCCTGCTCGAAAGCCAGGGCTACCAGCCCGTGCGTTACTTCTTCGAGATGACCCGCGACATCGACGTGCCGCTGCCCGATGCCCCCATGCCACCCGGTTTGGAAGTCCGCCCCGCCGATGAGTCGATGCTCTACCAGGTTTACGAAGCCCACATGGACGCCTTCCGCGACCACTGGGGCTTCACCGAAGAAACCTTCGAGGAGTTCCAACACTGGAAGGAAGAGCCAGACTTTAACCCCTCGCTGTGGAAAATCGGCTGGGACGGCGACCAAATTGCCGGCATGGTGCTGAACTTCGTCAACGAAGCCGAAAACGCCGAATACGGGCGCAAGCGCGGCTACACTGAAGGCATTTCCACCCGCCGCCCGTGGCGCAAACTCGGCCTGGCGCGTTCACTGCTCGTCCAGAGCATTGCCATGTTCAAGGAAATGGGCATGACTGAAACCGCCCTGGGAGTCGATACCGAAAATCTGAGCGGCGCGCTGAAACTTTATCAAGGCGTTGGCTACAAAGAAGTCAAACGCAGCATGACCTACCGCAAGTCGCTGGATTGAACGAGAGTCCTGACGGTTTGCAAAAGCCTTTGGGACTTGCCGAAAGGAAAACAAAATGAACGCAGTCCATTTACGCCCGGCCAGCCTGGAACGCGATTTTGGACAACTGGCCGCCCTGTTCACCACTGAACAGGATGAACCCACCACCGAACAGGGTCTCAGGGACGATTATGCCAGCCACAAAGAGCGGATTTTCCGCTTGATGGCTGCCGAGAACGAACGCGGCGAACTGCTCGGTTTCAACTGGGCCACCATCAGCCGGTTCGAGGCCAGCCAAGCCTATTTTTACGTGATTGTCAAGCCTGAACAGCGCCAGCATGGTGTTGGGCGTCGCCTGTATGACGATATCGAACAGGCCGCCCGGCAGGCGCAACTTCGAACCCTACGAGTGGATGTCCGCGACACCTGCCCGGAGTTCCGGTCTTTTGCCGAAAAACGCGGGTTCAGCGAACGCTCGCACTCGTGGGGCATGTCGCTGGATCTGAACACCTTCGATGACCGACCTTACGAGGCCACTATCGAAACGTTGAAAGGCGAAGGCTTCCAATTTACCTCGATGAAAGCCCTGGGCAACACCGAAGCCAACCAACGCAAACTCTACACCTTGAACGACACGGCATCCAGGCAAACCCTGGGGACCGATGGTTCGCCCGCCTGGTTGTCTTTCGAGGACTTTCAGGAGAAAGTCTGCGGCTCAGACTGGTACAAACCCGATGGTCAAATGGTGGTGATTGACACCTCCAACGGTGAATGGGCCGCGATGAGCGCCATCACCCGCTTCACCGGAGCCGATTACGCTTATAACCTGTTCACCGGCGTTGACCAGCGCTATCGCGGGCGCAAACTGGCCCAAGCCATCAAGGTATTGGCGCTACGTTATGCTCGCACTGTACTGAAAGTAAACTCAGTGCGCACAAATCACAACTCAAAAAATGCCCCGATGATTGCCATCGACCGCAAATTCGGCTATGTCCAGTCACCGGGCATGTTCTCAATGGAAAAGATGTTTTAATAGCAGAAAGAGAAGGAAATCATGAACCCCGAAATCACCCTCGAACAAACCACGCCCCTGCCCGCCGGATTCACCGTCCGCCCCGGCACGCTGGATGACTATAAAATCGTCTTCGAGCTTGGCAATATCTGCAACATGGCCCTGGTTGGCACAATCGACCTGACTGACCCGGAAGTGTTGCGCAACGATTGGCAGGAACCCAAGTTCAACATGGAAAAAAGTACCCGCATGGTCTTCGCACCGGACGGGATCTTGGTGGGCGCGCTCGAAATCTGGGACACCAGCACGCCGCCCGTCCATCCCTGGATTTGGTTCCGAGTCCACCCCGACTACCTCGGCCAGGGTGTCGAAGATGCCCTGTTCGACTGGGGCGAAGCCCGCGCAACCCAGGCTCTGGAACGCGTCCCGGATGGAATCCGCTTCGCGCCGCGCACCGGATTCCCAGCCCAATTCACGCGCTACAAGGAATTGGTCGAATCGCGCGGCTACAAATACGACCGCTCGTTCTATCGCATGGAAACCGAATTCGACAACCCGCCCGAAATGCCGCCAATGCCGCAGGGCATCACCATCCGCACTTATGACCCGCAAACCGAACTCGAAGCAGTGGTACACACCCTGATAGAGTCATTCCGCGACCATTATGGCTTCGTGGAGCA
>JAWOIR010000472.1:0-5908 GCA_046484545.1 Anaerolineales bacterium | reverse complement strand
GCGTGCGCCAACCCGCACACCGCTCCCAACCGACACCCGCTGGCCGACCAATACCCCGCCGCCTTAATTAACCGGCTGGCTGCGGGAAGAACCGGGCAAGACAACCGGGGTGGCAAAACACATTTTGGCGTTGGGCGGGGAATACATCCCGCCCAATGCTCAGCACAATTACCAAAGGTGATTCATGATTGAAGCCCAAGACCTGACCAAATACTTCGATGATTTTATGGCCGTGGATGGCATTAACATCCATGTGGCTCCCGGCCAGGTGCTGGCTTTGTTGGGAAAAAACGGGGCAGGCAAGACGACTACCGTGCGCATGTTGACTTCCATCCTCGCGCCGACTCGCGGCTGGGCGCGCATCTCCGGCTACGACGTAGTCGAACAACCGACCCAGGTGCGTGCCTCGGTCGGGGTGCTGACCGAGATGCACGGCCTGTACGCGCGCATGTCGGCGCTGGAGTACCTGGAGTTCTTTGGCCAGGTCTATGGGCTGGGCGCTGAGCGCCGCAAGAAGCGCATTGATGAATTGCTGACCTATTTTGGCCTGGCGGAAGCGGCCAGGCGGCGCAGCGGAGAGTATTCCAAGGGCATGCGTCAGAAACTGGCCCTGGCGCGGGCCTTGCTGCACGAGCCGCCGGTGTTGCTGCTCGATGAGCCAACTTCGGCCATGGACCCTGAGTCAGCCCAGCTGGTGCGCGAGGAAATCGCGCGCTTGAAATCGTCGCAACGTTCGATTATCATTTGCACCCATAACCTGATTGAGGCAGAAATGCTGGCTGACTATATCGCCATTATTTACCATGGGCGGATTTTGATGCAAGGCACTCTGGATGAATTGCGCCGCGAGACGCTGGGAGAGCCGGAGTACGAGGTCAGATTTTCAGGGGAGTGGCGGCCCAATGGTCTGGAGTCCGTTCCCGGCTTGCGCATGACGCATCCCACCGAAACGGGATTTCGCTATGAAACGGACAACCCCGAATTAACGAATCCCAGCCTGCTTAAGATATTGGTCGAGCAAAACGCGCCGGTGGTGACGGTTCACGAGGTGCCGCGTACCCTGGAGCAGGTTTATCTCAAAGCCATGAGCATGGTGGCCGAGGCCGCGGTATGACACGTAAAGATTTAAAACTGACATGGCTGGTGGCGCGCCGCGAACTGCTGGACCAGATGCGCGATTGGCGCATCCTGATGCCGATGTTCATCCTGATTTTGTTTTTCCCGTACCTGATGAATTATGCGGCTTTCCAGGCGGTCAATTTTATCGAGACATATGGCGAGTTTGAGTTGATTGCCGGGCGGATTGTGCCGTTTTTTCTGATGGTGGTTGGGTTTTTCCCGATTACGGTTTCGTTGATTGTGGCCCTGGAGTCTTTTGTGGGTGAGAAGGAGCGCGGCACCATCGAGCCAATGCTCTCCAGCCCGCTGGCCGATTCGCACATGTATTTTGGCAAGTTGATTGCCGGGTCGTTGGTGCCGTTGGGGGCCAGTTATATCAGCATGGGTTTGTATATGATTGGGCTGGTGATTCAATCGCTGCCTTTTCCGCCCTTGGATTTGCTGATACAAATGCTGCTTTTGACGGCGGTTCAGGCGGTGCTGATGGTGAGCGCGGCCATGATTATCTCGACCCAGGCAACTTCGGTGCGGGCAGCCAACCTGCTGGCGTCGTTTATCGTCATCCCGGTAGGGTTGCTGATTCAGGGCGAGAGCATACTGATTTTCTGGGGCAATAACCAGGTGTTGTGGCTGGCGGTGCTGGGCGTGATACTGGTGACGGCCCTGCTCGTGCGCCTGGGGCTGGCGCATTTCCAGCGCGAGGCCTTGTTGGGGCGCGAAATTGATATGCTCAACCTGCGCCTGATGTTCTCGATATTCTGGCAATCTTTTAGCGGAACGGGTGAGTCGCCATCGAGCTTACGCTGGCTGTTTTCACGTCAGATGCGCGCCGAGATTTCTCTGGGGTCGGTTGTCCTGAATGATGTGCGCGGTATTCTACGTTGGTATAGCGGGCGGGTTTTTCCCTTGCTTGGCAGGATGCGCGCGGCGATAATCATGGTTGTTGTTATGGGCCTGATTGCAAGCAGCGCGGCCTTCCTGTATATCACCACAAATTTTTCTTCGTCTGGTATGAGTGACGAGAGAACGCAGGAAACCATATCGCAAATCGGAAATTTTTTGCTGGATGAGAACCAGATTTCATTTGAAGTTACCAGTTCGTGGCTTTTTTTCCACAATTTGCGCGCGCTCGTGGTGATTTTTTTCCTGGGGGTGTTTTCGTTTGGTGTGGCCGGGGTTATCATCTTCATCTTGAACCTGGCCCTGGTTGGCGGGGTGTTGGGCGCGGTGGACGTGATAGGCCTTTCGTGGCTGCAAGTTTTTGCGGTGGGCATCCTGCCGCATGGAATTTTTGAACTGCCCTCGATTATCCTGGTTAGTGCCGGGGTTTTGTATATGGGCGCGCGCCTGGTGACGCCCAGCCCGAAAGAGTCAATCGGGGAGGTTTTTATAAAAACTATTGCAGAGTGGATGGTTGTTGCGGTTGGCTTGGCTTTCCCCTTGCTCTTAATTGCCGCCCTGGTGGAGGCCAACATTACGCCGATTCTGTTGTACAATTTCTTCGAAAATTCTTTTCTCGCAGGGAGTTAATGGCAAAATTAACCATCCTGGGTTCGTCGAATGCGATTCCGAGCCTTGAACACGATAACACCCACATGGTGCTGGAGACCCAGAATCACACCATTTTGGTTGATTGCGCCAGCAATCCGCTCCTGGGCTTGAAGAGAGCGGGAATCAGTTTTCACAACGTCAACGACATCATCCTGACCCACTTCCACCCTGACCATGTTGGTGGGTTGCCCCTGTTTTTGATGGATATGTGGTTGCTCGGACGCCATGCGCCGCTCAATATTTACGGCCTGGACCATGCAATCGAGCGGGCGGAAGCCATGATGCAACTGTTTTCCTGGGAAGAGTGGCCGAATTTCTATCCGGTGAATTTTTGCCGCATTCCCGAAGAGCCGTTTGCGTTGGTGATAGATAATCAGGATATTCGGATGTATGCTTCCCCGGTCAAACATTTTATCCCCAATATCGGTTTACGTTTTGAACTCAAGATGGAAGCGAAAAGCCTGGCGTATTCCTGCGACACCGAACCGTGCTCGACGGTTTTCACGCTCTCGAAGGATGTCAATTTTCTTCTGCACGAGGCTGCCGGAGATTTTCGCGGCCATTCGTCGGCAGGCCAGGCTGGAGATGTGGCCCGCACTGCCGGTGTCGGCGAACTGGTTCTGATACACTATCCTACCGGGCCGCTGGCTTCCGGCGACCTGGCGGCCCAGGCTGCCGCCAAATTCAATGGCCCGATACGCCTGGCGTATGATTTTATGGTCATTGAACTGTAAAATAGGGTCTTTGGGAATTTCCGTGATAAGTTCAACGCGGAAAATATCAGATAACATAATATTACAGCGCAAAGTTCGAAGAAAATCACGAAAAATGGTTGTGCGTGGGGGCGCACGCCCCCACGCACAACCATTTTTCGGTTATCTCTGGCAGTGAATGCGCAGCAACAATGCAATCTTGCGCTGCAATACTAAAATCAGTACTTCACGGAAGTTGGAGGAATTTCCGATTTTTGGTGTGTGTAGCGGGCGCGCGTTTGCGACCCGCTACACACACCAAAAATCGGGCTCCTTGCAAAATATTCGTGAGTTACTGAAAATCCTTAAAGAATTCAGGAGAGAATAGATATGCCAAAAAAACGTATTGCAAGAAAAAAACCATCTAGGACGAATATCAGTGCCCAAAATATCCAAATGATAGCAGTGGCAGTTTTTGTGCTGATTTTGCTGGTTATCGTTTGGGTTGCCCTCAGCCCGCGCAATGAGAATCCGACCACGCTGACCAATCCGCAGGCCGCGCCGACGCAGGCCCAGGCAGAGCAGGCACAGCCGACAGCCGCGCTTAAGCAATACAGCGCACCGCCGCCCATGACAGTAGATGCCTCGAATCGTTACCTGGCTACCTTCAAAATGGCAAAGGGCGGTGAGTTTGTCGTCGAACTGTATCCCGACAAGGCTCCCATCACGGTCAACAGTTTTGTCTTCCTGGCCCGTGATGGATTTTTTGATAACACGACCTTCCACCGCGTCTTGCCGGGCTTCATGGCCCAGGGCGGCGACCCAACCGGAACCGGTGGGGGTGGCCCCGGCTATCGCTTTGTCAACGAAGACAGCGATTTGCGCTTCGACAAGGCCGGGGTGGTGGCGATGGCCAATGCCGGACGCGATACCAACGGCAGCCAGTTTTTTATTACCTTCGGGCCGCAACCTCGCCTCGATGGTGATTACACCATCTTTGGTCAGGTCATCGAGGGGCTGGATGTTGCCCTTGACATCCGCCTGCGCGACCCGCAGCAATTCCCGGATTATGAAGGGGATGTGCTTGAAAGCGTAACCATTACAGAGGAATAGCGTTTTCCACCTTGCCATATCTCATATTTTGGTTATCATCATAAGCGCGAGGCAATGCCATGACAGATGAAAATAACATGTCGCAGGAATTTCCGGTGCTGGTTGCGCAGGGCGGTCCGCTCGATGGCGGGCGCTGGGCGCTCGACCATACCCTGATGCTCGGACGCGACCGCAGCTGCGACATCGTCATCCCGGACCGTCAGGTTTCGCGTTATCACGCCCGGCTGACTTCTGCTTCTGGTGGCATTGTCCTCGAAGACCTGGGCAGTAAAAACGGCACAACCTACAACAACAGCCCGCTGGAAACCCCGGTTGTGTTGCAGGATGGTGACATCGTCAAGATTGCCGCCGCCCAGGAATTCATGTACCTGAGTTCCGATGCAACCATGCCGCTCGAAGCAGCCACACCTCGCAATGGACGCCTGATTCTCGATATGCGCTCACGCCAGGTCTGGGTGCAGGGCAGGCAAATGTCCCCGCCGCTGTCTGCGCCCCAATTTCACTTGTTGTGGAAGTTGTATGAAAATGCAGGCAGTGTGGTCACACGCCAGGAGTTAATCGTCGCCGTCTGGGGGGACGAGCAATCAGCCGGGGTCAGCGAACAGGCCCTTGACGCTCTCATCCGCCGTCTGCGCGACCGCCTGGCCGAGGTAGACCCGGCCCACGCCTACATCATCACTGTGCGCGGACACGGTATGCGTCTCGATATTCCCAAGGAATAACCTTTGTGGACAGCCACCTTGCCGCCCAATTAGGGCAACTGATTTACAGCAGCCGCCGGGCCTCGCTGGGGACTCTCCACAATAGCGCGCCGTTCGTATCAATGGTACTGTTCGCGCCATCGGCTGACTTATGCAATTATTACATCCACATCAGCCGCCTGGCCCAGCACACCCGCGACATCGAGGCCGACCCCAGGGTTAGCCTTATGTTTATGGAGAAGGAAGAAAGCAACGCCGACCCCCAGCAGTTGGCGCGGGTCTCCTTGATTGGACGCGCCTTTCGAGTTTCTTCCGGCGATTCAGACGCCCCTGAAGCCCAGTCGTTGTACTTGCAGCGTTATCCTGCCTCGGCCCCTTACTTCACTTTCGCTGATTTTTACCTGTACCGCATCAAAGCCGAGGGCGGGCGTTTTGTCGCTGGGTTTGCCAAAGCCATCAACCTGAAGGTGGAAGACCTGCGTCAAGCCAGTAAGGCTTAAGCAGAATAAAAAAGAAGCGAGACCCTTTACGGTCTCGCTTATTTTTTATTCCCGGCAAACTACTTGCCCATGTTCTTTTTCATCTGGTATTTCAGCACCACGCGGTAAACCGCTTCGAGTTTGGGAAGCAGGGCCGCGGCTTCGGGGTTTTCGGCTTGTTGTTGTTCCATTTGGTTCATAAGACCGGCAATCATGCCGCCCAGTTCGTCGGTCAGCATGGATTCGTTGTCGG
>JAWOIR010000077.1:0-2598 GCA_046484545.1 Anaerolineales bacterium | reverse complement strand
CTGGCCGTTAATCAACACGCCGCCGGGCAACGCCGGGCCAACGTTGTCACCGCCCAAAATCAAGACCTGCGCTCCAGTTTGGGCAGCCAGGTCGGCATGATACAGGGCAAAGGCGCGGTAGCGCGTGAACCAATCGTCCCACCAGGCGGAGGTGCGCGGCGCTGCCAGCCAGAAATCAGGACCCTCGGGCTGCAAGGCAGGCATCGGGTAGAGCGCGACGTTCAAGTTTGCGGCGCGGGCCAGTTGAATGATTTGAACATTGTCCGCCCAGAGCGCATCCATCCCCGGAGTCGGCACAAAAGTGAGCGTCTGGTTGTTGGTTTTGGCCGTCCAGGTGGGTGTCAGCACAACGACGCTGGAATTGAGCGATTGGAGATTGTTGAAAGCATAAGGATAATAGGATTGCCAGGATGGGTGATAATCGGCGGCAAATTCAATCCCTGTCCAAAACCCAGCCGCGCGTGGGCGAATGGGGATGGCAATAACCGTCGCGGGTTCGCTTTCAGGCAACCAGCTCCAGGCTCGGACGGTATCCTGGCGATTCTCGGTGGTCAGGCTGGTGGAAACGCGCCTACTCTGATTAGCCGACGCAGTTTCGATGTCACCCGCCGAGGCACACTGGTCATTGCGGCAATAACGGTAACCAAAACTGCCCAGCATATAGAGCGGGCTGGAAAGCCGGTATACCCAGCGGTTGTTGCCCAAAGGCCACATCGGAATGGGCTCCGTCCAACCGAAGGGACTAAATTGGATGGAAATCGTATCGCCCACCGGAGTATTGGATGGGACAGTAACGTTGAAGATAATCGGCGCAGATGGCCCGGCCTGCCAACTGATAACACTGTCATTGACAACCGTATCGGTTTCAGGCACGATGAGTTGGCGCAAGGCAAATTTGCCGTTCGAATCGTGTTCGGCATTCCAGATGCCGTCACCAAGCGTGTATTTATAGCGAATGTCGGCCCCGGCGGGCAGGCGCAGAGTGATGCTATAACGTCCGCTTGACGAGCCGGGTGTCAGGGTCGGCATTCGCGAGGCGACCGTGCTGGAGCCGCCACCGAGGTCTGCATAGGTGTTTCCCAACTGAAGCAGGCTACCGGCCAGCCGCACCGGCGCGCCGGCAACGGTGTCGGCAGGGGCGGTCAGGTTAAATGTCACCTGCACCAGTTTGGCCGGTTGCAAGGCAATGGGCGCCGGGGTTGCCGCCCCGGCCATAATCGCCGCGCCTTGCTGGAAAGGTTTGTAAGTCCCGTCGAGGGCATAAGCCATGAGCAGGTGCGTTCCAGGGATAATACCGTCCAATACATACTGACCGAGAGAATCGGTCAGGGTGGAGACCCCCGCAATGCTGACCATGATGCTAGGGATGGGCTGGCCGTTCTCGGCGTTGGTGATGACACCGCGAATGCGGCCTGTTGCTGTCCCGCTGAATGCCTGGTCGCTCCAGGATGCCAGGAAATCATTCACTTCGCCCGGCGAACCAGCATAATGCAGGCGATAGCGCACCAGTTCGCCCCAGGTGGTTGTCTCCTGCGCCAGGCCGGTGCCTTTGCGCAAATAGCGATACTTGACAACCGAACCAAGCGGGAAGCCCATATCAACGGTGTACGTCTGGGCATCCAACGGAGTCATTTTGTACAATTGGGGATTGAAAGGCAAGCCGGTAACTTCATCCAGGACGGTCAGGAAGAGTTCTTCCCCCGGAACAATCGGGGCAGGCAGACTGACCTTGAATTTGACCTGCACCATAGCGGTCGGCACAGGCGTTGGCCCCGCTCCCGGAGCCGGCGTAGATGGGTTGAAAAACGACCAATCAATCAGCGAAAATTGACAGGCCAGGCTGGGAAGCGCAAAAACCAGAGTGAGCATCGCCAGCCAGCGGTGAATGGTTTGGCGTTTCATTAACTTTTCTCCTCGACCCTGCTTTTCGGCGTGTGTAACAGGGCTACCCTTATGTTATCGCAATTTTGGGACAGATGGGATGGCAATTTTTTCTCTCATTAGGAATTCCCGTAATAAGCCCCCAAATGCGGACTTCTTTACGGCAAATATCAGAGAACCATTTTTTTCAGCGGCGGGTCAGGTATAGCGGGATAGCACGGCCCTGGCCTGGTGAAGATATCCCGCCCCAAACAGGTTAAGGTGATTGAGCAGGTGATACAGGTTGTAGATGTCGAAGCGCGCGCGATAGCCTGGCGCAAGCGGGCGAAGGGACTCATAGGCAGCATAAAATTCGGGCGGCAGACTGCCAAACAGGTGCGCCATCGCCAAATCAGTTTCGGCCCAGCCGTAGTAGACAGCCGGGTCAATCAGGCAGGCCAATCCGCCTGGGCCGGTGTGGATGTTTCCGCTCCACAAGTCGCCGTGCAACAGGCTGGCGGGTTGTTCGGGGACAAGTTCCGGCAATCGCTGGCACAGCCGCTCAGCCTGGCGGATTTCTGCGCCGGAGAAGTATCCGTTATCACGTGCCAGCGCGGCCTGGAAAATCAGGCGATGCTCGGCAAAAAAGTCAAAACCGTCCGATTGGCGTGGATTGGGCTGGGGAGTCGAGCCAATGTAGTTGTCGGCGTCGAAGCCAAACTGCGGATGGGTATGCAG
>JAWOIR010000075.1:0-2764 GCA_046484545.1 Anaerolineales bacterium | reverse complement strand
CGCAAGTCCGGGTCGACGCCGCCCTGGACGATGCCGAACAAGGCCTGGTCGTTGCGTCCATGCGCATTTAACGAGCGCAAAGCCCATCGGTGGGTACGCTCCATGGCCTGTTTGATGTAGGCATGGTCGTTCGGGTCGGCACACTCGTCGAAGGCCATGATGATGTCGGCCCCCAGATTGTTCTGAATCTGAATCGAGCGTTCAGGGGTGAAGCGGTGCGAGGAACCGTCGATGTGGCTCCGAAACGTCACGCCGTCTTCGTCGATTTTGCGAATTTTGGAGAGTGAGAAGACCTGAAATCCGCCCGAATCGGTCAGCATGGGGTTGGACCACTGCATGAAGTTGTGCAGGCCGCCCATATCGCGGACGAGTTCGTCGCCGGGGCGCAGGTAGAGATGATAGGTATTCGACAAGACCAGCGATGCGCTGATGTCCTTGAGATGTTCGGGCGTGAGCGTTTTGACGGTGGCCTGGGTGCCGACCGGGGCAAAGACCGGGGTTTGCAAATCGCCGTGCGGGGTAGAAAACACGCCCGTGCGGGCGCGTCCGTTGGTAGATGTAACATTGAATTCAAACATGGGGCTGATTGTAAACGAAAACGCGGAGGTTTTGGTCATCTCCGTGTTTAGAGATAACCGAAAAATGGTTGTCCGTAGGGACGTGCGCCCCCACGCACAACCATTTTTCGGGATTTTCCTGGAACATGGTGCTGTAATACTATTTCAAAACCGCTTTCAGCGACTCGGAGAAAATCGCCAGCGCATCGCCGACCTGGGACTCGCTCACGTTTAAGGGCGGAATCCAGCGGATGGTCGAGTCGAAGGTGCCACAGGAGAGCAGCAGCAGTCCGCGCTCCTCAGCGGCTTTGACGATGGCCTGCACCAATGGTTTGGCCTTGCGATAATCGCCCTCGACTTCAAATTCGGTGCCAATCATCAGTCCCAGTCCGCGCACATCGCCGATTTGGGGGTAGTCTTCCTGTAGTTTGCGCAGGCCGGTTTGCAGTTGCAGTCCGCGCGCTGCCGTGTTGTCGAGCATGTTTTCTTCCTTCATCGCGCGGATGGTCGCCACCCCTGCCGCCATGGCGACGGCGTTACCGCCATAGGTGCCACCGTGCGAACCGGTCGGCCATTTTTTCATCAGGTCGAGGCGGCTGAAGACACCTGAAAGCGGCATTCCGCTGGCGATGCCTTTGGCAACGGTCATAATATCAGGAGAAACGCCATAATGCTCGTGGGCAAACCACTTGCCGGTGCGCCCAAAACCGCTCTGGATTTCGTCGAAGATGAGCAGGATGCCGTGCTTGTCACAGCGTTGGCGCAGGCCTTGCATAAAGGAAGCCGGCGGCGGGACGTATCCGCCCTCGCCTAGGACCGGTTCAATCAAAATGGCGGCGGTGTCGTGCGGGGCAATCTGGCTGACGAGCAGTTCATCCAACGCTTCGAGCGCATAATTGCTGGCTTCGGCCTCGCTCATGCCCAATTTATAGGCATACGGGAAGGGAGCGACGTATACGCCCGCAGGCAACAACTGCGCCGCACCTTTATAGCCGGTTTTGGAGGTGGTCAGCGCCATGGTCTGACCGGTGCGCCCGTGGAAGGAGCCGGTGAAGACAATTATGGCATGGCGTCCGGTAGCGGCGCGGGCCAGTTTGAGCGCGCCCTCGACCGCCTCCGCGCCGGAGTTGCTAAAGAAGAACCCGTCCAGCGAAGGGTGGACAATTTTGCGCAACTCGTCAATCATTTGCAGCATCGGCTGGTGGACGACGATATTGGCCTGGGCATGCAGGAACAACCCGGCCTGGTCGCGGATGGCTTCGACGACTTTGGGGTGGCAATGTCCGGTGTTGGTGACGCCGATTCCGCAGGTGAAGTCGAGGTATTTACGCCCGTCAGTAGCGTAGATGTAACTGCCTTCGGCACGTTCGGCTTCAATCGGGAATATCCGCGACCAGACGGGGGATAGGTGAGGGAAGTTTTGGTCGTATAGTGATGTCATACTTGTTCCTCGAAAAATTGTCGAAAGTCAAAGGTCAAAGGTCAAAGGTCAAAGGTCGAAGGACAGACTTTCGACCTTCGACCTTTGACTTGAATTATTTAGAGTAGTTCCCCCGCCCAGGCCAAATCGAGTTTCTCCAATTGGGCTTGGGTCGGCTTGCCGTCGTTAGTCCAACCGGCCAGTTTGTAGTATTCATCCAGCGCAAATTCGACTTCTTCGTGCGTGAGGGCGATTCCGGCGGTGGGGCCTTCACCTTGCAAGGCTTTGTAGAATTTCTTGGGCAGTTTGTCCTGCACCCGGTCGAAGCCTTCACGGGCGTTGAAGACGCGCATCAGGTTCAGGCGGCGCTCGCCGACCGTGACCAGTTCGTCCACCGTAACGTCCCAGCCAGTGACGGCCTTAAGCATGTCGGCGGTTTCCTTGGGGCCGTAGAGCGTCCAGCCGGGGCCCCAGACGAACTGGCAGAGTTCGACCGTGTCCATCATCGAGTAGAAGCACTCGGTCTTGAAGGCGAATTTGACCTTTTCCGCGCCCAGGCTCATCGGCTCGAGGGCGTTTTCGAGGCCGAGCAATTTCAGGCGTTCCAGATACAAATCGGAGGCAATGCCTTCTTCAATCATCCAGTCATGTTCGCTGGATTGGTGGTCAGCGCCAGACGGGTTGTCGGCGTAAATCTCAACGCCTGGGGAGAAGACCAGGGCTCCGCTCGTGGCAGTATAGTCGCTCCCGGCTCGCGCGGTGCCATCTTCCGTAGCGTACTCGACCG
>JAWOIR010000045.1:0-5196 GCA_046484545.1 Anaerolineales bacterium | reverse complement strand
CCGGAGGCAACCTGAATGGGTCGTAATGATAAATCACCCCTGCTTGAAAATATAGAGGACCAGGACATTGACGTTGGCTCCCGGCTGCGCGTCATCCGCACCAACCAGGGGCTATCCATCCGCGCCCTTGCCGAACGCAGCGGCCTGAATGTCAACACCCTGAGCCTGATTGAAAACGGCAAAACTTCTCCCAGCGTAAGCACCCTGCAAGCGCTGGCCCAAAGTCTGGCCGTGCCAATCAGTCTCAGGGTGTTGACATTCAAGCCGCTGCGTTCGGCCAGGGCGCGGATGGATAGCCCCTGGTTGGTGCGGATGACGCGCAGCCGGGAGCCAACGTCAATGTCCTGGTCCTCTATATTTTCAAGCAGGGGTGATTTATCATTACGACCCATTCAGGTTGCCTCCGGGAAAAGTTAATAGCTACACATATTATTATAGTTGAAAAATAACAAAATTCAATAGATGTAAATGTTATATTAGGTTATCGGTGTTGATAAGGGTTTTCTGATATTTGCCGTAAAGAAGGCCGTATTTTGGGGTATCAGCGCGCGCACGCGCGCTGATACCCCAAAATACGGGGGCTTTTCACGGGAATTCCTAAAGAGACGACATTTTGCAGTTCCCTTAAAAAGTGACAGAGCGTATAATTAAGTTGTACAACATCCAGCAGCCTGAAAGGAGACATGATGGCAGAACAACCACAAGGATGTGCACGTGTCACCGGCTCTGTCGCGGGCGAAGCGCCCAAAGACCAGCCCACGGAAACAACCATACAACATAAGGAGGAAGTTATGACCGCACGTGTCGGGCAAAAAGCCCCTGATTTCAGCGCCCCGGCTTACTACAAGGGCGGCTTTACCACTGTCAAACTCTCGGATTTTGCCGGGAAATGGCTTTTCGTTTGTTTCTATCCGGGTGATTTCACCTTTGTCTGAGCGACAGAAGTGTCGGCGGTCGCCGACAAATACAATGAGTTGCAGAAGTTGGGGGTGGAGGTAATTTCCGTCAGCGTTGACAGTCACTTTGTTCATAAAATGTGGAACGACTATGAGTTGGTCAAGATGGTGGATGGCGGCATTCCCTTCCACATGGCATCCGACCAGGCCGGTAACGTCGGGCGCGCTTATGGTGTTTGGGACGAAAACCAGGGCATTGAAATGCGCGGACGCTTCATCATTGACCCGGATGGCGTCATCCAGGCGATGGAAGTACTGACCCCACCGGTCGGACGCCGCATCGCGGAGAGCATCCGCCAGATTCAGGCCTACCAGTTGGTGCGTGAATCGGGCGGCAAGGAAGCCACGCCCGCCGGTTGGGAACCCGGCCAGCCCACCCTGAAGCCCGGCCCCGATTTGGTCGGCAAAGTTTGGGAGGTCTGGAACCCCAAAATGGAGAAGTAGGCCCGATAACAGGAAAAATCATCAGTTCCCGGCGCATTATGGTCGGGAACTGATTTATTTCTTGTATAATCTTAAGCAAGTTCGCTAACATTTGCCGTAAAGAAGCCCGCATCTCGAACAAAAGGAGAATAATCTATGAGCAATGCCCGCGTCATCTGCGCCCCGCGTGGAACCGAACTGACCTGTAAAAACTGGCTGAGCGAAGCCGCCTATCGCATGATTCAGAACAACCTCGACCCCGAAGTGGCCGAAAAGCCCGAAGACCTGGTCGTCTATGGCGGACGCGGCAAGGCTGCCCGCAACTGGGAATCCTTCGACGCCATTCTCGACAGCCTGAAAAACCTCGAAGAAGACGAAACCCTGCTCGTCCAATCCGGCAAGCCGGTGGTCGTCTTCAAAAGCCATACAGACGCGCCCAGGGTGCTGATTGCCAACTCGAACCTCGTGCCGCATTGGGCGACCTGGGAGCACTTCGACGAACTGGCCGCCAAAGGACTCATCATGTACGGCCAGATGACCGCCGGGTCGTGGATTTACATCGGCACGCAGGGCATTCTGCAAGGCACCTACGAGACCTTCGGCGCGCTGGCAAAACTCAAGGGCTGGGAGTCGCTCAAAGGCAAATTCGTGCTGACCGCCGGGCTGGGCGGCATGGGCGGCGCGCAGCCACTTTCCATTACCATGAACGAGGGCGTGGGCTTAATCGTCGAGGTGGATAAAGAACGGGCCGAGCGTCGCCGCGCCATCGGCTATGTCGATACAGTGGTGGATACGCTCGAAGAGGCGATGACGCTGGTCGAGGAGAATAAGGCGAATGGCAAGCCCATCTCGATTGGCCTGGTCGGCAACGCCGCCGACATATACCCGGAACTGGTTCTGCGCGGTGTCATCCCGGACGTGGTCACCGACCAGACCTCGGCCCACGAAGCGCTCTACTACGTCCCCAGCGGCCTGACCGTCGCCGCCGCCGACCAGATGCGCGTCTCGGACCCCGAAACTTACAAAAAGATGGCGATGGATTCGATGGCGAAACACGTCCGCGCCATGCTTGATTTCCAGCGTGCCGGGGCGGAGGTCTTCGATTACGGCAACAATCTGCGCCAGCAGGCCTACAATCACGGTGTGAGTGACGCCTTCGAGTTCCCCGGCTTTGTGCCGGCTTACATCCGCCCGCTGTTTTGCGAGGGCAAAGGCCCCTTCCGCTGGGTGGCGCTTTCCGGCGACCCGGAAGACATCTACCGCACCGACCAAGCCGTCAAAGAGCTTTTCCCCGATGACGCCCACCTGCACCGCTGGCTGGATATGGCCCGCGAGCGGGTTCCTTTCCAGGGGCTGCCCTCGCGCATCTGCTGGCTGGGCTACGGCGAACGCGCCAAAGCCGGGTTGAAGTTCAACGAGATGGTGGCGAAGGGCATTCTCAAAGCCCCAATTGTGATTGGGCGCGACCACCTGGACTGCGGCTCGGTCGCCAGCCCCAACCGCGAAACGGAATCCATGCTCGATGGCTCGGACGCCATCAGCGACTGGGCCATTCTCAACGCGATGATTAACATCGTCGGCGGGGCAACCTGGGTCTCCTTCCATCATGGTGGCGGGGTAGGGATGGGCTACAGCCAGCACGCCGGCCAGGTCATCGTGGCGGACGGCACTCCCGAAGCCGCCGCGCGCCTCGAGCGCGTCCTGACGACCGACCCCGGTATGGGCGTCGTCCGTCACGCCGATGCGGGCTATGAGATTGCCATCCAGGCCGCCAAGCGGCACGGAATCAAGATGCCGATGTTGAAGTAGGTTGAAAGTTTAATGTTGAAGGTTGGAAGGGACGGTCACTTGAACGTGGCCGTCTTTTTTGCTGCAAATAGAGGAAAAAACTTTCTTGGGTGAGTGATTTTGTTGCCCAGGTTTCAAGCTGCAGAAAATTAAAATACATATTGACATTTTCAATATAATCATTATAATTAGTTGAAAATATGACAAAAAAGTAAATTATACAAAAAGGATTTAAAGTGACTGACAAAAAAGTACCCATTCTTACTGTTACCCTGGCGGTGCTGCTGTTCAGCATGATTGTTGCCAATATCGGTACGCAAATGTACGGCCCGCTGCTGCCCCTGTATGTGCAGGAACTGGGCGCGGGCATGAATCAGATTGGTATTTTCTTCACCCTGGCAATGGTCGCCCCGCTCTTCTTCCAGATTTTGGGCGGCTGGATTTCAGATGCCATCGGACGCGTGCAGGCCATGGCCATCGGCAGTGTCGCCGGTCTGGCCGGATACCTGGTCTTCGTCTTTGCCCCCTCGTGGGAGATTTTGTTGCTGGCAACAATCGGGATGGCGGTTGCGACATCGTTCGTCGGGCCGAGTTTCCAGGCCTTGGTGGCTGAAGAATCGCCTGAAGAGTCGCGCGGCAAAGTCTTCGGCATTGTCCAGGGCTTGTTCCTGATTGTCGGTGTCATCGGCGCGCCGCTGGGCGGCTACCTGGCCGATAACTTTGGGTTCCGCCTGATGTTCATTGTCGCCGCTGGGCTGTATGCGATTGCCACGTTTATCCGCCTGTTCATGGCGCGCCGAATCCGCCTGGCGCAGACCGTGCCATCCGAAAAACCTTCGTTTGCCAAACTGAAAACCGATATGCTTTCAATTTTCGGCATGCTGACCGCCGGCGGCGTCATGACCTGGATTTTTCTCTCAGATGGAGTCAGTGATGTCTCTTTCAGCATGATTGGTAACCTGTTTCCGCTCTACATGAACAACATTGTTGGTATCAGCATGACCCAACTGGGCATCCTGGGTGCGGTTGCCTCAGTTGCCGCCATGATTCTCATGGTGGTCGGCGGCGCGCTTTCGGACAAATACGGCGAACGGGTCGGTATTGTGCTCGGCAATCTTTTCATTGGCGGCGCGATTTTCACTATGCTAAACGTGCAGTCCTTCAACCTGCTTATCGTTGCCTGGGTGTTGCTTGGTATCGGGCAAGCCCTGGTCGGCCCGGCCTACAGTTCGCTCATCTCGAAAGTTGTGCCGCAGAAATTACGCGGCACCGCCTTTGGCCTGTTCTCCACCAGCTTGGGTGTTATTTCCCTGCCCGCACCTTATATCGGCGTTTTGCTGTGGGAAAACTTCGGGCCGAAAGTGCCCTTCTATGTGCCGCTGGTGGTGATGATGTTGATGCTGCCAGTCATTTGGATGAAATTCCGCCTGCCCAAATCCGGCAAGGAAGCCGGGGGTGATGAATCAGAGAAAAAAACAGCGGCAATGGCGATAGCGGAAGGCTAAAAGCAAAGGACTGGTCAACAAGGCCAGTCCTTTTTGATTCCGTATGCAGTACAATGCCAACATGAAAACCAACTGGATTTCGCTCTCCGGCAAATTAGTTCGCGGCCATCGGGTGGCCTCCGGCCCCTCAAAGGATTACCCCTACGGAACAATCGAAAAGCAACGCCCCGTCTTCAAGTCGCTTGGCCTGGATTTGGGTGACTGCTTCAACGGCACGCTCAACATCGACATTCGTCCGCAAAAGTTTGAAATCGTCAAACCGCAGTACACCTTTGAGAAAGTCGTTTGGACGGACTTGCACCCGCCCGAAACCTTCTCCTTTTCCCGCTGCCAGGTCATCTATCACGGACTAGAATATGACGGCTGGATTTATTACCCGCACCCGGAGACCAAGCGTCAGCACTTTCAGAATGAATCCCTGTTGGAAGTGATTGCCCTGCCCATTCCTGAAATTAAGTATGGCGATGGTGTGGAAGTAATAGTTAATGGGGAAGAGATTTCGGTTGCCTGAATATTTCAGCCCC
>JAWOIR010000040.1:0-7656 GCA_046484545.1 Anaerolineales bacterium | reverse complement strand
CTCCCGTCTCCCGTCTCCCGTCTCCCCGCATCAGCGCCACGCCCGCCATCCAACGATCAGTCCCAACCCCACACTGACAATGGCCGGGGCCGAGATTCCCTGGACGAGTGGGGCCACGCCGTAGCCGGCCAGTACGGCGCCACTGATGATCAGGGCCGCCCCCAGGATTGCGGCAGGTACGTGGCGTCTTTGCTGCTGCAATTGGTTGGTCAGGTGTGCCAGGTCGGCTGAATCGATGCGGGTTCGCAGTTGTCCGGTGCCAGCCATCTTGATGGTTTCGAAAAGCAGGGTCGGCAGCTCGGGGCTGCGCGCCAGCATGCCGGGTAGTTGCCGACCCAGGCGGCGGGCGGTGCGCGGCAGGCCATAGCGTTCGGCATAGATGCTTTCAAGTTCGGGCTTGGCAACTTCCCAGATGTTGATCCTGGGATAGAGGTCGCGACCCATGCCTTCGATATTGAGCAGGGTTTTCTGCAGCATGATCAGTTGTGGTTGCAGGGTCAGCTTGAAGCGCCGGGCGACGGAAAACAGTTTGATGACCACCTCGGCAAACGAGACTTCTTCCAGCGGGCGGGTGAAGGAGGGTTCGCAGACGGTTCGCGTCGCCGCTTCGAGCAGGTCGATACGGGTGTCTGCCGGGACCCAGTCGGCTTCGACATGCAATTCGGCCACGCGTCGGTAATCGCGGTTGAAGATGGCCAGAAAATTCTCGCCGATGTAGTAGAGGTCTTTCGGCGTCAGGCTGCCGACGATGCCGAAATCCAGCGAGATGAACGTCGGGTCATCCGGGTCGCTGGCATCGACCAGGATATTGCCCGGGTGCATATCGGCGTGAAACAGGTTGTCGCGAAAGACCTGGGTATAGAAAATGCGAATACCGCGGCGGGCCAGTTTCTCCAGGTCCACGCCGAGGCGCTTCAGTTCAGCGATGTCGCGTACCGGCACGCCGCTGACCCGTTCCATAACCAGCACCTTGTGCGCGGTCTGATCCCAGTGAATGGCCGGAATGTAGAGGTCGTTGGAGTTTTCGAAGTTGCGCCGGATCAGCGAGGCATTGGCGGCTTCGGCCTGCATGTCCAGCTCGTTGGAAATGACACGCTCGAATTCGCCGACGATATCGTCGGGACGAATGCGATCACCTTCGGGGTGATAACGACGGACCAGTCGTGCCAGGCTCTTGAGCAGCTCCAGGTCACGATCAATCTGCGCCTCGATGCCGGGACGCACCACCTTGACCACCACGGCCTCACCGCTCTTGAGCACGGCGCCGTGGACCTGGGCAATGGAGGCCGAGGCCAGTGGCTTGTCCTCGAACTCGGCAAACAGCTCTTCGATCGAAGCACCCAGTTCGGACTCGACTATGGCGCGCGCCTGGGCCGAGTCGAACGGCGGCACATCATCCTGCAGGCCGGCCAGTCCGTCGGCAATATCTACCGGAAGCAGGTCACGGCGGGTGGACAGGATCTGGCCGAACTTGACATAAATCGGCCCCAGTTCCTGCAGAGCCAGGCGCAGGCGTGCACCTTATCGCTTACGACCGCTTGCTGGTTAATTCCGAAAATGTCGACTACTATGCTACTTTTGACAATTTCGGCGTGGGCGTTATCATGGGCAGCCAGATTGAAGAAGGCCTCGACCTGAAAAATGCTGCTGGCCCGTTCAATATTGAACTCTTTGGCGGTTCGCCTGACGATACCAACGCCTTCTATTTCTATGATGGCGCCATGTCTGTGTTGCAGCCCTATATCGATAGCGGCAAACTGGTTGTCCAGTCCGGCCAAACCGGCATGGACAAAGTCTCAACCCTGCGCTGGGATGGTATCGTTGCCCAGGCCCGCATGGAAAACCTGCTGAGTGCCCACTACACCGACAAGCGCGTTGACGCTGTCCTGTCTCCTTATGATGGCCTGAGCATCGGCATTATTTCGGCGCTCAAGAGCGTTGGCTATGGCACTGCCGGGCAGCCCATGCCTGTTGTCACCGGTCAGGATGCGGAAGTCGCGTCCATCAAAGCCATGATTGCCGGCGAACAGACTTACACCGTCTTCAAAGACACCCGCGAACTTGCAAAGCAGACCGCTGCGATGGTTGATGCGGCGCTCAAGGGTGAGGCAGTTCCGATTAACGATACTTCCACCTATGACAACGGCGTTAAGATTGTCCCGTCTTACCTGCTGACCCCCTTCAGTGTCGATATCACCAACTACGAGAAGTACCTGGTCGAGAGTGGATACTACACTGCTGACCAACTCAAGTAAGACCTCTTTGCCCGGGGTGTGCAGGCATAACTTGCCTGCACACCCTTTCTTTTTCGGTGGACTTGGAAGATTTTATATTGTAGAATACCATTCAAGCGATACAAAACAATCTGGCACGATTTGAAGGAATCACAATTATGTCGAATGTTATTTTGGAAATGCGCAATATTACAAAAACATTTCCGGGGGTCAAAGCGCTTGATAATGTAAATTTTTCCGTCAGGCAGGGTGAAATTCATGCCCTGGTAGGCGAAAATGGGGCGGGAAAATCTACGCTGATGAAAGTGCTCAGTGGTGTTTATCCGTATGGCACCTACGATGGCGAAATTTATTACCAAGGACAGGAATGCCGTTTTCGCGATATTACTGAATCAGAAAAAATTGGCCTGGTGATTATTCATCAAGAACTTGCACTTATTCCCTATCTTTCAATTGCTGAAAATTTATTCCTGGGCAATGAAACCGCTAAAAACGGCATTATCAACTGGAACGAGGCGATTTCAAAAACCCGTGAATTGCTTTCCCAGGTTGGGCTGGATGAATCTCCCCAAACTTTGATTACAGATATTGGGGTCGGTAAACAACAATTGGTTGAAATTGCCAAAGCCCTGGCCAAGGAAGTGAAGTTGCTCATCCTGGATGAACCAACAGCCTCGCTGAACGAAAGTGATAGCCAAAATCTGCTCAATCTGTTGCTCCAGTTCAAAGAGAATGGCATATCCTCCATTTTGATTTCTCACAAACTAAGTGAAGTTTCCAAAGTTGCAGATTCAATCACCATCCTGCGCGATGGCGCGACAATTGAGACAATAGATTGCCATGTAGAGCAAATTACGGAAGACCGTATTATTCGCGGCATGGTTGGGCGTGACCTGACACATCGTTTTCCGCCCCGGGAGCGCAATATTGGCGATGTCATCTTTGAGGTGCGCAATTGGAATGTTTATCATCCGTTGCACGCTGACCGCAAGGTCAGCGACAATATCAATATTAAATTGCGTCAGGGTGAAGTGGTCGGTATCTCAGGCTTAATGGGGGCGGGACGCACAGAACTGGCAATGAGCATTTTTGGGCGCGCCTATGGAACCCGAATCAGCGGCACGGTGCTTAAACATGGTCAGGAAATTGACGTCAGCACCATCGATAAGGCCATTCACAATGGTATCGCCTATGCCACCGAAGACCGTAAGAGTTACGGCCTGGTGCTGATTGAAGCAATTAAAGACAACATTACGATTGCCAATCTTGAGGATGTCTCCCAGGTTGGTGTCATTAATGAGCCGCGCGAAATTAATGCGACCATGGGGTATCGCGAGAAACTGAATATTAAATGTTCCAGTATTTTGCAAGAGACTGTTAATTTATCGGGAGGTAACCAGCAAAAAGTGGTGTTGAGCAAGTGGCTTTTTGCCGGGCCAGAAATTTTGATTTTGGATGAGCCGACCCGTGGGATTGATGTTGGCGCAAAATATGAGATTTACACGATTATTAATCGCCTGGCCGAAGAAGGCAAGGGTATTATTTTGATTTCTTCTGAACTTCCTGAAATTTTGGGGGTGTGTGACCGTATCTACGTTATGCGCGATGGAAAGATTGTAGGAGAAATGCCCGCCGAAGAAGCATCGCAGGAAGCGATTATGAAGTGCATCATGACTCACTAATAAGAGGTGATTGAAGAATGAAAACCTTATCCACCCTATTTAAGAGCAATATCCGTGAATATGGCATGCTAATTGCGTTGGTTGCCATTATGATTTTCTTTCAATTTACAACCAACGGTATTCTCTTTCGGCCCATTAATATCACCAACCTTGTCTTGCAGAATAGTTACATCATTGTCATGGCTTTGGGCATGCTCTTAATCATTGTTTCCGGTTGGATTGACCTATCTGTTGGCTCGGTGGCAGCCTTTGTCGGCGCTGTAGCCGCGGTGTTGATGGTTAAATTAGGCGTCCACTGGGCAATTACAATGCTTCTTTGCTTGTTCGTCGGCGCATTGGTTGGCGCATGGCAGGGATATTGGATTGCTTATGTAAAAATTCCAGCCTTCATTGTCACCCTGGCCGGCATGTTAATTTTCCGCGGCCTGACCCTGTTGATTTTGCAGGGTGAAGCCGTTGGGCCATTCCCCGTCCCGTTCCAGCGGTTAAGCACGGGCTTTATCCCCGACTTTTTCAACTATGAAGGCTTCCATATCACAACCATGCTAATCGGTATTGTGATGGTGATTTTCCTGGCGTTCATGGATTATCGCGCCCGTAAAAACCAACTGCACTACGGCTTTGAAGTCACACCAATGTACTTTTTCATCGCCAAAAACGTGCTCATCTCCGGCGCGATTCTGGGCCTGTGTTATTTGATGGCCTCGTACAAGGGCTTGCCCAATGTTTTGATTGTGATGGGCGTTTTGATTGCCATCTTCTCATTCGTTACCAGCCAGACCGTCATCGGACGCCGCGTCTACGCCATGGGCGGCAACGAAAAAGCGGCCCGGCTCTCGGGCGTCAACACCCCGCGCCTGCTCTTCCTGACCTTCGTTAACATGGGCGTACTGGCCGCCCTGGCAGGCATGATTGTGGCCGCCCGCCTCAACACAGCCACCCCCAAGGCTGGCGTCGGCTTTGAACTGGATGTTATTGCCGCCTGTTTCATTGGCGGTGCATCGGCCAGCGGCGGTATAGGCACCATCATCGGCGCGGTGGTCGGCGCTTTTGTGATTGGTGTCATGAACAATGGCATGTCGATTATGGGCATCGGTATTGACTGGCAGCAGGCCATTAAAGGATTTGTACTTCTCATGGCAGTTTTCTTCGATGTCTATAATAAAAACAAAGGCTAATTCAAAAAAATTCTTTCTCCTTCGTAAAGACGGCTCCTGCTTTAAGCAGGAGCCGTCAACGTTTGGTGATGGGGCGGAATAAATGACAATGCCCGTAGAGCGAGATACTATTTCGCTCTACATCACTTACACAAGGCCGCTCCCCAATATTTCAGTGCAGCCTAGCCATGGGCTGTTTCTTATGGTGTGCTGGTGCGCACAATTAACTCAGTTTGCAGGGTTATTACCTGGTTTATCGCGGTATGCCCCTCGATTTGTTCCAGCAGGCTTTTGACTGCCATTTGCCCCGCTTCGCGCAGCGGATGGGTGATTGTCGTCAAGGCCGGGGTGAAATGGGCTGATTCGGTCAGGTTGTCAAACCCCACCACTGCCAGGTCTTCAGGCACACTGATGCCATGCGCATGGCAGTAATGTAGTGCGCCAAGCGCCATCTGGTCGTTGCTGGCAAAAAGCGCATTCATTTGTGGATATTTCTGAATCAACTCTGCAAAAGCCGATTCTCCGCTTGCCGATGACCAGTTGCCCTGTGCCCATTTGTGCGCGCCCGTTTCGATGCCGACGTTTGTGAGAGCATCCTCCCAACCTTGTTTGCGCTGACGGGCTTCCAGCCAGTCCAGCGGGCCGGTAATGAGACCGATGTGCCGCCTGCCCAGTGACAACAGGTACTCAACTGCCTGGCGCGCCCCGCCATAATTATCGACACAAATACTGGCATAGTTTGGATTGGACTGACTTTTCAGGAAAACGATAGGAGGGCAAAACGAAGGTAGTTGCGATTGCACCACTTTGACATTCTCATTAATATCGGGCGCGGCGTAGATAATTCCTTCTACATGATTGGCAATAAGCGATTCGATGACCGGCACAATATTCGGGGAATTAAAGTGCGGTAATTCCTTGAGAAGCAGCGAATAGTTGGACTCCTCACAAGCCTCGTTGATGCCATTCAGGGTTTGGGCCACACCGACATAGCGCAAGCCGGCAATAATGACGCCCAGGGTGTAACTCCGTTGTTGCACAAGGCTGCGCGCCAGTGCGGAGGGACGGTAGCCCATTTCGGCCATGGCCCGCTCAACCGTTTCTCGCGTTTCAGGTGAGACATCTGGACGCTTGTTAAGCACCCGCGAAATGGTCTGGGTGGAGACATTGCACATTCGCGCGATGTCTTTTATAGTTACTTTCTGGATTCGCTGTTTTACCATAATCTTATTCCTGAATTACTGAATTTTATCTTGTAATTTCTATTATACCTTTGTTATAATAATATGTGAACGATAACGGTAACGATAACATACACAAAAAGCCTATTTCTTTCGCCTTTAACAGGAATCCCCACATGGAAACGATTTTAAGCCAACTGCTGCAAGAAGAAGCCGAACTTCAATTTGAGCGCTTCAACAAACAGACCGCCTGGCAACTTGGCAGCCTGCTGGTAGAGCGGGCAACGGCACAGGATTTGCCTGTGACCATTGACATCATGCGCGGCGAACAGCAACTCTTTCACGCCGCCCTTCCCGGCGCATCCGCCGACAACGACGAGTGGATTAAGCGCAAAGTGCGCGTGGTCTATCGCTTCGGGCACAGTTCGTTTTACATGGGGCAAAAACTCAAGACAAGCGGTAAAACAATCGAAGAAGTCTATCTCATCCCCGAAAGCCAGTTTGCCGCGCATGGCGGCTGCTTTCCCATCATCGTGCGCGGAACGGGCATGGTCGGCGCGGCAACCGTTTCAGGCCTGCCACAGGAAGAAGACCACAAACTCGTTACACAGGTACTCCGCGAATTTTTAGCAAAGGAGCAATAACCCATGTCCCTTAATCCTGTCATCTCCCTGCTCGGGCGCAGGCTGCGCCTGGCCGTCGTCGGCGGAGGCTCCGGTTCTTTCATCGGTGCCATGCACCGCCAATCGGCCCGGCTGGATGACCGCTACGAGATTGTCACCGGCGTGCTATCGTCGAACCCCGAAAAAGCCCGACAAGCGGGAAGGGAACTCGGCTTCGCGCCCGACCGCCTGTATACCGATGTAAAAGACTTGCTCCAGGCTGAATCGGCTCGCGCCGACGGCATCGACGCAGTCGCCATCATGACTCCCAACGACAGCCATTTCGACTACTCGATGGCTGCGCTGGAACGCGACATCGACGTCATCTGCGACAAGCCGATGACCAATACCCTGGCCGAAGCCGAAGCCCTGCACGCCAAAGTGCAGCAAACCGGCCTGGTCTTTTGCCTGACCCACAACTACACTGGCTATCCGATGGTGCGCCAGGCACGCGCCATGGTCGCCGATGGGCAGCTCGGAACCATCCGCCTCGTGCAGGTCGAGTACGTCCAGGGCGGCAAAGCGGACGAGGAAAAAGTATTCTCACCCGACAACTGGAAATTCGACCCCGTGCGCGGCGGCCCCTCGCGCGTCATGGGCGACATCGGCACCCACGCCCACAACCTGACCCGTTTCATCACTGGTCTCGAAGTCGACGAAGTCGCCGCTGAAATCGGCGCCATCGTGCCGGGACGCCAAATCCACGACTACGCCGGGGCGCCGTTGTCGAAGCGCAGCAG
>JAWOIR010000430.1:0-8219 GCA_046484545.1 Anaerolineales bacterium | reverse complement strand
GTGTTGGTCGGGGCTTCTTCGGCAGATATCCGCCTGCAGGCTGGATTCCACTATAGCGGCGATGTCCTCGTCCAGGGTACCCGCACCTTCAACCTGGACAGCAAACTCAAAGACATGCTCAACAATCCGCAAGCCAAGGCCGTTCTCGAAAAGCACATTCCCGAAGTGTTGGCCGCACCCGAAATCCAGATGGGCATGGGCATGAGCCTGAACCAGATTGCCCCCTTCGCCGCCGAAGTTCTGACAACAGAGAGGCTGAAAGTCATCGAGACGGATTTAAAAGGGTAAAAAAAGAAACGCAAAACAAAAAAGGGACGGTATCAACCGTCCCTTTTTGTTTTGCAGAATTTATCATTGCCCTTGCTGGGCCGCCAGGTCTATGGCCTTGAACTCGAAATAGGCGTCCATCACCAGTTTGACCATCGGCCCGGCCACGCTTGCGCCTTCGCCGCCATTGTAGGCAAAGGCAACCACCACAATTTCGGGGTCATCATAAGGTGCGTAGGCCACCGTCCACGAGTGCGAAGGCCAGGCGCCAAAGCGACATTTATCTGCCGCCAGGGCAACCGCGTCACAATACTCCGCGGAACCGGTTTTGCCTGCCGGGGCATAGGTGACAGGAGGTTGGCCGGGAGGGTTGAACACCGCGTATAACGTGCCCATGTCCGGGTCGGTAACGGCCATGCGCATGCCTTCCTGCACAACCCTGATGGCCGCCAGGTCAACAGTTTTAGACAGCGGGGTTTCCGTGCAAAAGCCGCCCTGGCAGAGAAAATCCTGGATAATCGGGTCAACGGTGATGTCCCAACGCAGACAGGGGGTAAAAGGGGAAATTCGACGATTGCCATACTCATCCAGGCAATGATTAATTCCAATTTCCTCCCTATCCTCATCATCCAATTCTCCAAGAAAAGGGAATTGCGTAAGCGAGCCATCAGGATTTCCCGAGTAAAAATTTTCCCAGTATTCGAGAACTCGGCCTTCGTTGTCGGTAATATCCCGAATGATGGTTGGTTTGATAAACTTGCCGTCATTGGCAATAATCGCAGCAGAAAGCAAAACCTGCAGCGGGGTTCCGTCAACATAGCCTTGACCCACCGAAGCGATATAAGTATCGCCTGTTGACCAGTTTTCGCCCTGGTTAACACGCTTCCAGCGGCGGGTGGGAATCAGGCCGGGGGATTCGCCGAGCAACTCAATGCCGGAGAGTTCATCAAATCCCAGGGCGCGGGCATACTCGCGCAGACGTTCGATTTCGAGTCCGTTGGGAATCTCGTTCCTGTAACCACCGCCAAGTTTATAGAAACAAACATTACTGGAATAAGCAACACAGCGCCGGATATCCAGCGAGCCAAAGCCGCCGGGGTTAAGAACGCCGGCGCGATTGTAAATCCAGTCCACATACTGCTGTTCGCGGCCCGGGTCGTTGGGCGAAAACGATTCGGTCAAGACCAGCACACCCGGCGTTTCAACGATTGTCGAAGGGGTGACAATTCCTTCGTTGAGCGCGCCCAGGGCCGTCACAATCTTGAAGGTTGAGCCGGGCGGGTAACGACCTGTAATCGCCTGGTTAAGCAGCGGCTTGCGCGGGTCTTCTATCAGTTGCTCGTAATAATAAGTTGGTATGAAGCGCGCCAGGCGGTTGTTCTCATAAGTCGGGTAGGACACCATCGAAAGGATTTCGCCGGTCTTGGCGTTCATGACAATGATAACGCCGCTCGAAATCCTGTCAACATCTGCCCATTGAGGTGAGTTAATGCGTAGCCACTCATTCCAGCCAAAAATTTCACGCTTGAGACGCGCATCGGTGGCATGTTGTAAACGAACATCAAGCGTCAGGTTCAGGTTGTAACCGGCAACTGAAGAAATGGGCGGTTCGAGGTTGCGCAGTTCCTTACCGGCAACATCCACCTCCACAACACGCTGCCCGTTTTGTCCGGCCAGGATGCTCTGGAAATAAGCCTCCACACCAGAATAGCCGACCTTATCGCGTCGGGTAACAAATCCTCGTGATTCATAGAAATCGACCTGGGCGGCGGGAATCGGTCCTAGAAAGCCAATTACGTCCGAGGTCAATGCGCCGGTGGGATAATCACGCACCGGCTCGACCCGTACCCCCACACCAGGCCAATCTACCGACTTTTGACGCACAACCATGGCAATTTCCTCGCTGACGTCACAAGCAATCGGCACAGGGCTATAAGGCGAGTTCGACGCGCCCAGGCCCACCAGTTGGGTAATACCAGGCCCTGGCACACACTCGGAAAACAACTTGGCTTCTTCAACCGTACCGGCGTTAACCGGCACACCGGTCAACGCAGAAAGTTCGCGATAAATCTGCTGGACATCGGCCCTGTCATCGGCCTCGAAGGCCGGCGTGATGACCACATTATAAGAAGCGACATTGCGCGCCAGGATATACCCGTTGCGGTCATAGATAATCCCGCGCGGGGCCGGGTCATTGAGGTTACGGGTGCGGTTGCCGTCTGCCTGGTTCAGGTAAAGGTCAAATTCCATTACAGTCAGGCTGAACAAACGCATAACAATAATGAAAGAAGCAAGGAAAAAAGCACCGTATAACACCCAGGCTCGCCAGGGCTGCAAATTGGCACGGGGCAGTGAATTTACGCTCATACAAACTCCTCCGATGGATAAACCCAACCGGCTAAATCTCGCATCAAAGAGTGGATTGGAATCACCAATAAGAAATTAAGGAACAGGGTTGGCAAGGTTACAAGGGCAAGAATGTCATCCAATAATATCGGAGAACCGAAAAAACGCAAGGTGGCGAAAGAGAGCATGTGCATCAAAATCGTGCCAAGAAAACTGACCGTAAACATTGCCAAAATCGGCAATTGCCAAACCTGCCGCTGGATAACACGCGCAAGCATCACAATCAGCAAGTAACCGAAGAAGTAAACAATCGGCGGCATGGCCGAAAAGAATGTCGCAAATATGGCTGTGGCGACTGCCCATGTCCAGGCGGCTTCGACACGTTCCTGCAAAGCCCAGGCTGCCAGGAAGAGCAAAGGCAAATCCACCATGCCAGAAAGCAGTGGAATTCGACTTGCAACCGCCGTCTGGACGATGAAGACCAGCATCAGCAGTGGGAAAACAACCAGGTTTTTCATAATTGCTCAGGGGGCGGGAAAAAGCGGCGAAATATCCACCGGGCGAAAATCTGTGACAACCAACACAATTTTTAAGGCTGAAAAATCAACAACCGACTGCACTGCCGCCTGCTGGAAAATATCGCTATCGCGTTTGCGAACAGTGAGAATCTGCCCAACAATCAGGTCGGAGGGGTATCCGCCGCCAAGACCGGAAGTAATCAGGATATCGCCGACTTCCAGGTTGACATCCTGCGCTACCAGGTCGAGCGAAAGGTCGCCTGAGACCGAGCCAATCAGGGTGACATCGCGTTCAGCCCTCTCAAGGCGCACATTGACCACCGAACTCGGGTCTGTAATCAATTGCACACGCGCCGCATTGCTGATAACCGCTTCCACGCGGCCAACCAGTCCCTGGTCGGTGACAACCGGCATCCCGCGCCGAATGCCATCGGCTGAACCACGGTCAATAATAATGTAATGCAAAAAGGGGCTGGGGTCACGACCAATTACCGATGCGGCTGTATACGCGCTATCGGGGTTGGAACGCGAAAAATCAACCAGGGCGGCCAGCGCCTGGGTCTCGGAAACCTGGCGCTGGTATTGCAAGACCTGGGCCTGTAAACGCGCCACCTCGTCCTGTAAACGGACATTTTCGGTGCGCAGCGTCTCAGAATCACGAGGCAGGGTGAAAAATTCCTGGACAACCAGGAAGCGCACAGAAAGCCAGGACTGCGCCGAAACCAGGGCAGTATTTACACCCGTCGAGAAAAAGTTCAGATATCCCCCCAGGGCAAGCGCAATAATCCCGGCAACCACCAGAAACAGGATGACCGATTGCACGGAACGTGAAAATAAATTTTTCATAGCAAACTACAAACACACTTGCGCGCTACAAAAGAGACGCGCTGGTCGCCACGTCAGGCGGAAACCCGGTGGCGCGTACTGCCGCGTTCCAGGCTAACCAGGTAATGGCGCATATTGTCAAAATCGCTCAAAACAACCCCAGCGCCGCGCACCACACAGGTCAAGGGGTCTTCAGCCTGCCAGACGCGCAGGTTGAGTTCGTCTGCGAGGCGGCTTTCCAGGCCGCGAATCAGGGCGCCGCCGCCTGCCAGGCAGATGCCGGTATCCATCAGGTCGGCGACAACTTCAGGCGGCACCTCATCCAGGGCATCCCGAATGGTGTCAATGATAACCTGAACCGAGCCGGAGAGCGCATCACGAATCTCGACCGATGAAACCTCGATGGATTCTGGCAGACCTGTTACCAGGTTACGCCCGCGCACTTCCATGGTTGTCTCCTGTGGCAACGGATAAGCCGAACCGATTTTCATTTTAACCTGCTCAGCAACGCCTTCACCAATCAATAAATTGTATTTATTGCGGATGTACTGGACAATATCCTGGTCCATCTCATCGCCGGCAACGCGCAGGGAACGGGCAACGATAACGCCGCCCATCGACATGACCGCCACCTCGGTCGTACCACCGCCGATATCAACCACCATGGAGCCTTTGACATCGGAGACCGGCAGGCCAGCCCCCAGTGCCGCCGCGACCGGTTCCTCAATCAGATAGGCATCACGCGCCCCGGCAGACATGGCTGCATCGTAAACCGCGCGCTTTTCTACTTCAGTCACACCAGCAGGGATTCCGATAATGACACGCGGGCGGGCAAAAGGCACAATGCTTTGCTCGTGAACCTGGCCGATGAAATAATTGAGCATATCTTTGGTAATATTGAATTCCGAAATCACCCCATCGCGCACCGGACGCACCGCCACAATATTGCCTGAAGTGCGTCCCATCATTTCTTTCGCTTTCAAACCAACAGCCATCGGCTCGCGGGTACGCTTATCAACCGCCACCCACGACGGTTCATTGATGACAATGCCCTTATTGCGCACAAAAACCAGGGTATTCGCAGTACCCAGGTCGATGCCAATATCAAGCGAAAACAAACCCAAAATCCAATCCAGAGGATTGAAAGCCACTCGTTACTCCTTGAAAAAGCGGAAGGAAAGCCACCGCTCGAAATATCAGGTCTTATTTACACACGGAGGGTCAGGATTTTCTCCTGACCCAACTGCTAAAAATCGTCGGATGATTATACCATGAGGACGATATGTCAAAGATTCCTGTCAACAATGTAAAGCGCCAACTGCCCCAGGGAAGACTTTGCAGCCGAAGGAGGCAGCGGCTCGATGAACGCCAGGGCGCGCTCCACACGCTCACGCGCCTCCCAAATAGATTGCTGGATGGCCTCGCTGGCGCGGATTGACTCTATCAGGCGTTCCATACGCTCACGGTTGCCCCAGCCGCCATCCTTGAGCAGGCGCACATCATCGTCATCAGGATTGCTTTCAACGTAATACAGGGCAGGCAAGGTCACCAGCCCCTGCAACAGGTCTGACCCGACCGGCTTGCCGACCGCTGCCTGGTCACCGGTGAAATCCAGCACATCATCCACAATCTGGAAAGCCATGCCGACTTCATAACCGAACAAGCGCAACAACTCAATCGTTTGCTCATCTGCCGGGCTGACCATCGCCGCCGCGCGGGCCGACATCTCGAATAAGGAAGCAGTCTTGGCATAGATGCGCTGGTAGTAATTCTCACGAACAACCGACCCACGCGCCGCGAATAACTGAGCCAGCTCCCCGTTGACAATCACGGCCAGCGTTTCGGCAAATAGCCGCATCAGGGGCAGATGGTCGGCTTCCGCCGCCAGTTTTGCGGCCTTGGCAAACAGAAAATCGCCCGTCAGCACGGTTGCCGCCGGCGACCAGCGCGCATTCAAGGTCGGTGTACCGCGCCGCAAGAGTGAACCGTCAATCAAATCGTCATGCACCAGGGTAGCCGTATGCAGCATTTCAACGGCGGCGCCCAGCGTCACCAATTTATCATCCGGTGCACCAAGCATTTGTCCAACCAGGAAACCCAGGGTCGGGCGAATGCGCTTCCCGCCGGAGGCCAGTAAATGGTCAAGCGCCGCGCTCAAATCGGGATGATTACTATCATCCGCCTGAGCGCGCATTCGTTTTTCTACTAACTTAATTTCATCTTGAACCGTTGCAAAAAAAGAAACCGTTGTCAAACGCCGCCTCCCCAGCAGAAAAGCCGCGCCGCGTTCGCGGATGTGATTCTGGCAACTTCCTGCGGGTCTGTTTTATGGATTTCCCCAATTTTATCAGCAATATGAGCCACAAAAGCAGGTTCATTTCGCCTGCCCCGCCGGGGAACGGGGGCCAAAAACGGAGAGTCCGTTTCAATCAATATTCTATCCAATGGCAACGCGGACACGACTTGCCGTTTCGATTCAGCATTTTTGTACGTGACCGGGCCGGTAATACCAATATAGAAGCCCAAATCGAGGGCTTTTTCTGCGCTCTGGCGATTTCCGCTAAACGAGTGCAACACACCCGGTCGTTGCGCCAGCGGATTCGCAGCGACCCTCAGCCTGGCCGCCCATTCCTCCAGAATTTTTAACAACGCCCGAACGCACTCCCCTTCTTCGGCATCGCCGGCTTCCCGCAGGTGAATCACAACCGGGAGTTCGGTCTGCGCTGCAAGATTCAACTGCTCGACCAGGACGCGCCGCTGCAAATCGTGCGGGGCGGCGTCCCAGTAGTAATCCAGGCCAATTTCGCCGATGGCGACCACTTTGGAATTGTTCGCCAATGCTTCGAGCGCAGGGAGACTGTCTTCGCGCCACTTGAGCACGTCGGTGGGGTGAAAGCCGACTGCGGCATAAACCATCGGCACGGATTCGGCCAAATTAACGACACGCAGGCTGGAGGCCAGGTCGAGTCCCGGAACCAGGATGCGGGTAAGCCCCGCCTGCCTGGCGCGTTCCAGCACCTCGTGGCGGTCGGCGTCGAATTTTTCAAAATCGAGATGGCAATGGGTGTCGGTGAGAGTCATGCACAGGGCATTATAACAGCCCCAGGCGCGCGGGTTTGTGTGGAATTCATGCCTTTTTGGTGACATTTGTTACATTCCAGATTTTGAATAAGTCATATAATATATTCATATTCAGGAATGTATTATGAAAAATACCCTTACCCCCATTTCTACCCCCATTTCAGAGTTGTTAACCGTCATTTCGGCCCCGGCCCGGCTGGAAATTTTGCTGATTATCGGCGCGGGCGAGGCTTGTGTCTGTCACCTGGAGGCGCGGCTGGGATACCGGCAGGCCTATATTTCGCAACACCTGATGGCGCTGCGCCAGGCCGGTTTACTCGATTCACGCCGCGAAGGCAAATACGTCTTTTATAGCCTGGCGCGCCCGGAATTGATGGGGTTGCTCAAACAGGCCGCGCTGGTTGCAGACGTGAAATTGCCGATCGTCAAGGTCGTCAGCCCGGAGGCGCAATGCGCCTGCCCCAACTGCGCGCCGGAATTGATAACGCTCACATAAAACCCTATGGAACTCATCCTGCACCTGCTCTCCAGCGGACTCGGCAACCTGGCTTCTTACCTGGCTGCGCATGTTCTGTTGTGCCTGTTGCCCGCATTCCTCATCGCCGGGGCGATGACCGCTCTGATTCCGAAGGAGGCGATTACCAAATACCTTGGGCGCAAGACGCCCAAACTCATTTCCTACCCGGCTGCGGCTGCGGCGGGATTCCTGCTGGCGGTTTGCTCCTGCACCGTCATCCCGCTCTTTGCCGGAATCTATAAAAAGGGCGCAGGCATTGGCCCGGCCATCACCTTCCTTTTCATTGCGCCGGCCATCAACATCCTAGCCGTCGTTTATACCGGTCGAATCCTGGGCACGGACCTGGCGATTGCGCGCCTGACGCTGGCCATCGCCTTTGGGATTGGCATCGGCATCATCATGGCGCTGATGTTCAGCAAGGAAGACGCCGAACACGACGCCGCCACCGACGCGATGTTTGCCGGTCAGGCTGCCATGCGCCGCGCGGCAGTCGTATTCATGCTGGTGCTGGTGGCCCTGCTGGCCGCCGGAACCTTCCAGTTCGGCTTCCTGACCCATACCTACGCCAGTCTCAACCTGCCGATTGACGGCGTGGACAACTTCGAGGCCTGGCTGACCGAACTCGTGCCGTTCGACCCGTCGAAAGGCGAGGAAGGCATCAGCGC
>JAWOIR010000426.1:0-7711 GCA_046484545.1 Anaerolineales bacterium | reverse complement strand
CTGCTAGACGGCCTGACAAAGATTTTCCGGCTTGCTGTTAATGAGGCCAACATTCACTTCAAATCGGCGCCAACCATTACACTGGCCGCGCTGGACAGCCTCGGACTGGAAGATGTTGAAGTTCATGTTAACGGCAAAAGCACCGCCGAGACACAGGGCGCGCAAAATCAGGACCTGCCCAGTGAAACAAGCGAACTTGCTCGAACAGCCTTCCTGATTATTGGCGGCACCAAAGTCTATACCATCGAACAAATGGTGATTAATATTGGCCGCAGACTCGACAATCAAATTGTCATTGACGACCCGCGCGTGTCACGGTATCATGCCCAAATTCGGTATGTGCGCGACAAATTTGTTATTTTTGACCTGAACTCCACTGGCGGAACCTATGTAAACGGACAACGCACCAGTCAAAGTGTACTTTATCCAGGTGATGTTATTTCGCTGGCCGGGATGCCTATCATCTTCGGGCAGGACACCCCGCCGCCCGGCTTACGGCCAATCAGCGGCGATACCGCCCCGCTCTCACAGAAAAACAGTGAGCGACAGACCGCTTCCCTGACAACCCCACTAGAAAACAAAAAAAACGAACCCCAAAATGAGTGAACTGATTTTTCTTGGCCTGCGCGTACTTGCAGCCGTTCTCCTGTACGCTTTTGTAGGCTGGGCATTTTATTTAATGTGGAAAGCCCTAAAAGCGCAAACCGATTTTCTTTCGGCCCAAAAGATAACCTCTATAAAACTTGGCCTTGTTTCTGCGAGCGGGGAAAAACACATCGCAGAATTTTCACAACCTGATTTTTTTATTGGCCGTGACTCAGACTGCGAACTTTTGCTCGATGATGTCGCTGTCTCAGCCCATCATGCGCGTCTTTCTTTCCATCATGGGCACTGGTGGCTGGAAGACAGGGGTTCAAAAAACGGCACCAAACTAAACGATACCCGTCTCGCAATGCCGGCAATTTTGACGAATGGGGATACAATTACCTGCGGAGACACTAACATCGAAATAACCCTGCCTGAATAGACATTCAAGGAGAATACATTATGAATGAAAACCTGGCATTTGCAGTTATTGGGGGGTCGGGGCTGTATCACATGCAAGGGCTCGAAAACACCGAGGAGCACAATATCGAGACGCCTTTTGGAAAACCCAGTTCGCCAATTGTGACTGGAACGCTGGAGGGCAAGCGGGTCGCATTCCTGGCCCGGCACGGCATCGGGCACTTTATCTCCCCAAGCGAAATCAACTACCGCGCCAATATTTACGCCCTGAAAAGCCTGGGAGCGAAACAAATTATCAGCATCAGCGCTTGCGGCTCACTGCGCGAAGACTACGCCCCCGGTCACATCATCATCCCCGACCAACTCTTCGACAATACCAGGGAGCGCGCCCGCTCGTTTTTTGAAGCCGGGCTGGTCGCCCATGTCGGCGTGGCTGACCCATTTTGCGACAAACTTTCAAACGTCTTGTACAACGCGGCCAAAGCCAGCGGAGCAACCGTTCACCCAGGCGGCACGTTCATCACCATCGAAGGGCCGCGCTTTTCTACCAAAGCCGAATCGCACGTTTACCGCGCCTGGGGCATGTCACTGATTGGCATGACCGCCTGCCCGGAAGCCTTTCTGGCCCGCGAAGCTGAAATCTGTTATGCTACAATGGCGCATGTCACCGATTACGATGTCTGGCATTTGGGCGCCGAACCGGTCACTGTTGAACTGGTCATTCAAACCCTCAATAAAAACACCGAACACGCTCAGGAATCCTTGCGCATATTGGCCCGTAAGATGGAAAGCGAAAACAATTGCGCCTGTCACAACGCGCTTGCCGGCGCGCTCATCACCAGACCGGAAGCCGTTAATCCTGAAACGCGCGCCAAACTCAATTTACTCGTAGAAAAATACCTTTCGTAAACCCCTATCCCCTTGCGAAACACTTACCTAACGCCCGCCCAGATACAAGGCCGCTTGCTCGTTCTCGCGGCTTTGTTCATATTCATACTCGGAATCGCCTTAAGCATCTCACCGGCAGTCCGCGAACAAACCTGGGACGTGGACTACCGCCTTAATCACTGGATTGGCATCCTGGTCTGGCTGGTTTTGACCTACACCGCCCACCGCCACATCGAAAAACACCTGCCCGACGCCGACCCCTACCTGCTACCCATCGCCTCCCTGCTCAGCGGCTGGGGCATGCTCAGCATCTGGAGACTGACCAACACCTTTGGCTTTAGACAGGGCGCCTGGATTGCGGTTTGCTTCATCGTTCTGCTGATTTTAATGCGCCGGAACGAAGTAATTGACTTCCTGCGCCGCTACAAATACATCTGGCTGACAAGCGGACTGCTGCTCACCGCCCTGACCTTCATGCTGGGTGCCAACCCAATGGGCTTTGGGCCACGCCTGTGGCTGGGTTGCTGCGGAATCTACCTGCAACCCTCCGAACCGCTAAAATTACTTCTGGTCGTTTACCTGGCCGCCTATTTTGCGGATAAAATTCCCGTCAGCAGGCGCATCATCCCCTTGATTTTACCCACTCTTTTCTTGTTTGGGCTGGCGCTGGCCATTCTGCTTATCCAGCGCGACCTCGGCACCGCATCGCTCTTTGTTGCGCTGTACGCCGTCATGGTCTACCTGGCTTCGGGCAAACGCCGTATCCTGCTCTTGAGTGGGGCAATCCTCTTCGCCTTCGGCCTGGCCGGATATTTCTTCATTGACCTGATTGAATACCGCCTGACCGCCTGGTTCAACCCCTGGCAAGACCCCAGTGGACGCTCCTACCAGGTCATCCAATCGTTGCTGGCCATCGCCAACGGCGGCCTGGTTGGGCGCGGGATGGGGCTGGGCGCGCCCGGCGTAGTCCCGGTGGCGCACTCAGATTTCATCTTTACCGCCATCGCAGAAGAAACAGGTATGATCGGTACGCTGGCGCTCTTCCTGTTGATAGGTCTGTTGGTCAGCCGTTGTTTTGTCATCGCCCTGCGCGCCGAAAGCAACTTTGAACGCCTGCTGTCTGCCGGGCTGGGGACATACATCGGCATTCAGAGCATCGTCATTATAGGCGGCAACCTGCGCCTGCTGCCACTGACCGGGGTGACGTTGCCGTTTGTCTCCTACGGCGGCTCCTCCTTGCTGACCTCTTTCATGGCCCTGCTCCTGCTATTGCAAATCAGCAATAAGGCTGACCACGACCCCGCTCCATTGAAAAGCAGCAAGCCTTACCTGCTTGTGCCAGCGCTTATCGCCACCGGGCTGATTACCCTGGCCCTGGCCAACGGCTGGTGGGGCATCGTCCGTGCTGAAGATTTGCTCACCCGTTACGACAACCCGCGACGCTCGATTGCCGACCGCTATGTGCCGCGTGGCAGCCTGCTCGACCGCCGCAACCAACCCATCAACTACACAGAAGGAACCCCTGGCGAGTACAGCCGTATTTACGCTTACCCCGCACTGTCATCAATTACTGGCTACACGCACAATGTTTATGGACAAGCCGGCCTGGAAGCCCAACTCGACCCCTACCTGCGCGGGCTTCAGGGATACCCATATCGCCAAATCTGGTGGCAGCGCATCCTATACGGAACGCCGCCGCCCGGCCTGGACGTGCGCCTGACCCTCGACCTTGAACTACAGATGCAAGCCGATGACTTGCTCGGCAGCCAAAAGGGAGCGGCGGTGCTGGTCAACGCAAGAACGGGCGAAATCCTGGTTATGGCCTCGCATCCCACCTTCGACGCCAGCCTACTCGACGAAATCGGCCAGGAATTGCTGACCGCCAACGACGCGCCGCTGCTCAACCGCGCCAGTCAGGGCCAGTACGCGCCGGGCACTTCCCTTGCGCCATTCCTGCTAGCAGAACTTTTCGATGCAGAAATGGAACTGCCCACATTCCCGCCTTCCATCCTGTTTGAGCAGGATGGGCGTCTGATTCGCTGTACCATGCGTCAGGAACAAGCGCCAAACTGGCAAAATGCCCTGCCTGCAGGCTGTCCAAAACCACTGATAACGCTTGCCAACACACTGGGAGAAGAAACCGTCAGCGAACTGGTCAAAAAACTGGGCATGACAAGCAACAACCCGACCCTCGAAACCCTGGCAATTGGGCAGGCGGTCACAACAACACCGCTCAACATGGCCTTGATGTCCGCCGCCATCAGCAACCAGGGCATCGCGCCTGCCGCCCAGTTCACCCTGGCGGTCAATACTCCTGCCCAGGGATGGATTAGTGTGCCGCCGCAAGGACAAACCCAGGTCATCTTCTCAGACCAGGCCAGTAGCCAAACAGCCCAAAGCCTGCAAGTGCCCGACAAACCTTACTGGGAAAGCATGGGGCGGCTGGAGTCGCGCACCGGGCCGCTAATCTGGTACATCGGTGGGACGTTGCCGGGCTGGCAGGGCGCACCGCTTGCCATCGCCGTTGTCATCGAAACCGACCAGCCTGAATTCGCCCAGCAAACAGGCCGGGGAATATTGGAATCCGCAATCCAGCCATAAACACATTCCTTTGACGCTTTTTTGACGGCTGCTTGGTAAAAGAGAAACGTGAACAGAGATACTGTCGCGTTTTTCTTTATTTAGAGGCCCCCATGAAGACAAAGATAATATCCATACTCCTTACACTCTTTCTCGCTACTCTGGCTTGTACCTTGCCCCTCGCCGCCAAACCACAGCCACACATTGACCGCGCGGTTCCCCTGCCAGAGAATATTGCCCAACCTATCTCATCGCCTGCAACCGAAACACCCGTAATTGCGATGCCACAAGAACCCAAATCGCCGGAAACGAACGACCTCATTCGCCAGGGCGCATCGCGTAGCCGCCTCGACCCTTATGAAATCGATGATATCGCCCTCGGGCGCAAAGAAGGCAAGACCCTCTGCGGCGAAGAGTGGCTGGCCAACCTGGATAATGAGAGCGGTGAAATCATCCTGACCCTGACCTACCCCGCCCCCCTGCTCCCGGAGCGGCTGGAACTCTATATTGGCCGTGAAGCGCCCGGCATCCGGCGCATCGAACTGCTCAACTCCCTCTCCGGGCTGGGTAAACTCATCTACGAGAGCGGCCAAAGCATCCAGGCCGACCCCCTCAGCGGGGTATGCGCCAAAAAACTGACCATCCCCGCCAGCGCAGATTTTGAAGTTGACAAAATTTTCATCTCTTTTGAGAATCCCATGGCCGTCGCCCAACTCGGCGCAGTCGAAATGCTGGGCCGCCTGGATGCCTATATCGAACCGCCCATCTTCTGGCGTGTGCCGTTGCCCGGAACGCCCGCTGGCCTGGCCATCAACAAAAACGGGCTGGTCTTCGCCGCAACCGAGCCAAACGGCTTGTTCGCCTACGACATGGAAGGCAACCAACTCAAGCAATTCTCCATCCCCAACGAAGCCATGCTGACCGACGTGGCCACCGACCTCTTCGGAAATCTGGTCGCAGTTGATTTCGCCTACGGCTGGTTCATCGTCATATCACCCGAAGGCGAACATCTCACCATTGGCGGAGAGAGCGTCTTCGGTGACGCTGCCGTCAACCCCATAGACAGCAACCTGTACCTGCTAATGGGCAGCCAGGTTCACGTCTACACGACTGATACCGGCGAATTCCTGCGATCAATGCCGCTTGACGACCTGCACACCCACACCAGCCTGGCCTTCACCCCCGATGGCCGTCTCTACGTCCTGCAAGATTTCGATTGGGAACCTAAACTGCTCGAACTCGACACGCTCACCGGGCACGAACTGGACACCATCGCGGTCGAACGCTCCCACAGCGTGGACATCGTTGCCAGCGACCTGGCCATAGACGCCGCCGGAAATTTCTACATCTTGTTCCACATGAACACCGCCGACATCGCTATTCACATGCTCGCCCCGAACGGCTCACTGGTACGCCGATTCGGAAAGTTGACATCCAACCCCGACGACCGCCCCAAAGGGACCTTCTTCGAGCCGCGCGCCATCACCGTCAGCCCGGATGGACGCTTCATCCTCATCGCCGATGGATTTGAAGATAACGCCACCCTGACCGCCTACCTGCTGGAGTTAAGACCATGAACCTGCGCTTTTTGGGAATCACAACTTTTTTCACACTGGTAGTTTCAGCCTGTTCCCAGGCCGCCCCTGCCGCACCCACCATCCAGGCAGAACAGACTGCCCTCAGCCCTGCCGCCACGCAACCAGCCACCGCCACCCTGGAGCCTGCCCTTAACGCAATCGAAGGGGACAACACTCCCACACCCGACACTTCGCACCTGGCAACTGCCACACTGACACCTGTCACATCCCCCACCTGCCCGGAATCCAGCGACTACGCCTGGGCCTACAACTATCTCGGCAATTCACTCAACATCCGCTACGTCACAGCTGCTCCTGACGGTTCGTACTACCTCATCGGCTCACACCGCCGACTGGTTGGCGACTGGCTGGCAAAACTTAGCCCCGAAGGCGAAATCGACTGGCAAAATCTCTACCCTACTCTCAACGCCGCCCTACAACCCCAGCCTGATGGCCGCCTGTGGCTGAACGGCCAGGACTCCGTACTTGAACTTGACCCTGCAACCGGGGCGGTTCTCTCCGGTTCGCATGCCAACATCCTTTTCCGCAATACCGATGGCGGCTTTACCACTGTTTCCGGTGGGCAGGCGGTTCGTTATAGCGATACCGGAACCCCGCTCTGGCAGTTCAGCATCAAAGATTCACAAGCCTACAACGACGTCACCGCCGATGGCGGCGCAATCTTCGCCTACGCCGGGCAATACGCCGACACATCCCACTACATGCGCCCCATTAACACCGATATTAAAGTCATCAAAGTCACCGGCGCGGGTGACGTTTTCCAATATGTTTATGGCAAACTGGTTGGTGTTGAAACCCTCGACTACATTCAACCCACCAGCGATGGCGGCGCGCTCCTGGCTGGAACCCACTCCTACGAAGAACTTGGCTACGATTATGACATTTGGTTGATGAAACTAAATGCCAGCGGCGGCATGTCATGGCAATCCACCCTGCGCCTGCCTCCCGATGCTGAATATCTCAACCAAATTTTCATCCTGCCCAACGGCTACTTAATCGTCGCAGAAATGGATTACGGCGAAACCCGCGCTCTCATCAGCCTTAAGCCCAATGGCAGCCTGAACTGGCAGCGCATCATCACCTCCTCGCGCGGCGGGGTGTCAATTTTTGCAGTGACAAATACGCCAGAAGGCGGCCTGTTGCTATCTGGTGAAACCCGCGAAAAGCACAGCGTCCAATGGCTGGCACGCCTCGATCCGCAGGGCAACCTGCTCTGGGAGAAAAACTTCGGCTACATTGGCCTACCCGGCGAATCGCATACCCGGGTACTCGGTATGTTTGCCCTGCCCAATGGCGAAATCTTACTTGGAGGCGCAACCAACTTGCAAGGCCAGGTTATAGCCCAAGATTCCAACGCCTTCCTGGCAAAAATTCGTGATAACGGCCAAAAACTCGGCCTATTATCGTTAAGTCCGGGAAGATTCAGTATAAGTACCACCCTGGGACGGCGTCCTAACACCTTGCCCGATGAAATAACTCACACGGCCTCGCTCGCGCCCGCGCGGTCTATCACCTCTACGCCAGTTCCGGTTGACTTCCAAGCTTACCCGGTTTGCCTGCCAGCCGGGATTGTCTTTCCCACACCGGCAGCCCTGCCCAGCCTGACCCCCTCGGCCACAGCCACACCCTCCTTCGCCCGA
>JAWOIR010000420.1:0-6699 GCA_046484545.1 Anaerolineales bacterium | reverse complement strand
CTTCATGGGTGCGCGGCGAACATGCGGCAATGACAATGCGGTTGAGGTTATGTTCGGTGATGCGCGTGGCGATGGTGTCCTGGGTGTCGGCCGAACAGGTGAACAGGTTGTTGCCTGAAGAACCATCACCTTGCGCAGGCGATTGCGGATGTGGGCCTGTACGAATTCCGGCGACAGTTGGCATACAAAGGTCAGTGGTACGGCTGTGAAGTGTTGTTGGCGGACCGATTTTTTCCGTCCACCAAACGCTGTTCGCAGTGTGGGAACGAGAGATCGATCAGTCTGGCCGAGCGGGTGTATTCCTGTGAGTACTGCGGCCAGGTGATAGACCGCGATTTGAACGCGGCCATCAACCTGGAGCAACTGTTGTATTGTTGAACAAAACTACGGCGAGCTCCGCCGAAAGCACACCTGCGGAGAGTATGTAAGACCTGGTTTCAGGCGACGCTCGTAGAAGCAGGAACCAAACAGCTTTCTGTCATAGACAGATTTAAGCAGGTTTTGGAGAGCGGAATGTCAAGTTTTCGGCGTTTGATACCGTCGAAGAAGCCCTGACCTGGCTTTCGCGACCATAACAAAGACAATCCATTTATCCCACGCGCTCGAAGGTTAACTTTCGGGCGTTGTTTTTTGTTCCTGTGCCGCTTCCTCGCCCAGTCCCAGGTCGACCTGGTCTTCCATGCGGATTTGTCCGCGCAGGAAAGCCCCATCTTCGGTCACAAAAGACGTGGTGATGACATCGCCCCAAACCCGGCCTGTTGCGCGGATTTCGAGTTTCTGGGTGGTGATGTTGCCTTTAACCGCCCCGGCGACAATGACATTCATTGCGCGGATGTTTTCGCATGTCACCCGTCCGCTCTCGCCGACGACCAGCATTCCGCGCAGGCCGATTTGGCCTTCAAACGTGCCCTCAATGCGCACGCCGCCTGAGCCGCTGATTTTTCCTTCCCAAATCAGGCCGGGGCCAAGTACCGAAGTAATGCGTTCTACTGCCTGCACAGCGGCTGTGCCGGTGGCGGCTGGTTGGGTTGTGGTGGGGGAATTTCGTTTGAACATGATACCGATTGTAATCGCTACAGGGATGCTTGGATAGTGCCACCCCAAAGGAGGCGTAATCTGTATTCCGCTTTTCAGGGCGCTGCAAACAGTTGCTTGAGTGTATTAACCAAAACAGCATCCTGTTCGGGCAGGACGGTGCGCGGGTCGAGCAGGACGCGGTCGTTTTCGGTGCGGGCGATGATGGCCGGGGTTTGCTGGCGCAATATGGCCAGGAATTTGTCGGGTTTGGGGATATCGAGGCTTAATACGAAGGTGGGCAGGTTCTCACCCGGTAACGAGCCGCCGCCGATAGTCGATTCAGCCGGAACGACCGACCCGTGACCTGTCTCCCGTTGCCAGTGCTCGGCCCTGGTTTTGAGCGACTCCGGCATCTGCGAAATCATGCGCCAGACCGGGATTTTGGTCTCGGCTTCGTCTTTCAGGTAATGCAGCAGGGTGGCAGTGATGCCGGCCAGGCAGGTCTTGTCGGCGCGGACGGCTCTCGCCAGCGGGTGTTTTTTGATTTTATCGAGCAAGGTTTTCTTGCCGACGATGATTCCCGCCTGCGGCCCGCCGAGCAGTTTGTCGCCGGAAAAGGTGACGACATCCGCCCCGGCGGCCAGGGATTCGAGGATGGTCGGTTCGTGGGTCAGGCCGTATTTTTCGACGTTGAAGAAGGTACCAGAGCCGAGGTCGTCGATGAGGATGGCATTGTGGGCGTGGGCCAGGTCGCAAATTTCTTTTAAGGGGGGTTCTTCGGTGAAGCCAACGATTCGGAAGTTGGATGGGTGGGCGCGGATGACCACGTTGGGCAAAATAGCACTTTGCGCCATCAGGGCTTCTTCGTAATCGGACAGGTGGACTTTGTTGGTGCTGCCAACTTCGACCAGTTTTGCGCCGCTTTGCTTCATCACATCCGGGATGCGGAAGGAGCCGCCGATTTCTATCATTTGTCCGCGGGCGATGATGGCGCGTTTGCGGTTGGCCAGGGCGGAGAGCGTCAGCAGGACGGCGGCGGCGTTGTTGTTGACGACGACGGCGGCTTCGGCGCCAGTCAGGCGTTGCAGGACGGCTTCGGCGTGGATAAGGCGCGAGCCGCGTTTGCCGGTTTTCAGGTCAAATTCGAGGCTGGAGTATCCGGCTGAAGCGGCGGTCATGGCGTCGATAGCGGATTGGCTCAGGGGGGCGCGGCCCAGGTTGGTGTGGATGATGACGCCTGTGGCGTTGATAACCGGTTCGAGCGTGGAGCGCGTCCAGGCTGCGAGGCGGGATTCTGCCTGGGCCAGGATTTGTTTATCTGGCGGCGCAGAAGCTCCGGCGCGGACATTTACCCGAATCGCTTCCAAGCTTTCGCGGACCGCCTGGGTGACGAGCGGCCGGCCATAGGCGCGGATGAGTTCCTCGGCGTTTTGGAGTAGTTTTTCGACGGCGGGCAGGTTACGGAGCGTCATTTTCGGCAGGGGGCAGGGCAGGGTTGGGATTTTCGCGCCAGCGCATGAGGTATTCGATGATGGTGATGCCAACCAGCAGCCACAGGCCGAGCGAGAAGTTGAGGATGCGCCCCAGTTGCAGCCAGGTGAGGGCGGCGCCGAAGACGCCAACCCAGATGGATTCGCGCAGGACGGTGGCCGGGCGCAGGCTGTTTGAGAAGGTGCGGTTGATGAAGTAAACGAGGGGCATGGCTGTGCCGGTCAGGGCAATGACGATGAGGGCGAAGAAGACCCAGCGCGGCCAGACGGTGGGCAGGGTGTAGTTGGTGATTAAAGCCAAACCGCCCCAGCCGCCGATGGCCATCAGCAGGGTGGGGATGATGAAACGGCGATAGGTGGGTTGTGGTTGCGATTCGGGCGTGGTGTCCATGCCCGTGATTATACCCGCGACGGTTGTTTCTGTCGTTTTGAGTTCAATTTTTTATCACGAATAATGCGGCCTTCTTCACGGCAAATATCAGAGAGCCCAAAAGTTGTCAATCGTTTGTTTGTAACTGTCTCTTTGACAGGCTCAGGACTCCCATTCTTGCGGGATTTTTTGGATGTCGTATGGCACGTTCTGGTAGACGTGGTAGTTGAGCCAGTTGGTGTAGAACAGGTGAGCGTGTGAGCGCCACAAGACGTAAGGCGGCTGGGAAGGGTCGTCGTCCGGGTAGTAGTTGCGCGGCAGGGCGATGGGCAGGTTTTTGTTGACGTCGCGGTCGTATTCGGCTTTGAGGGTCAGCGGGTCGTATTCGGAGTGGCCGGTGACGTAGAACTGGCGGCGATTCTTGGCGGCGACGATGTAAATTCCGGCTTCGGGCGATTCGGACAGGATTTCGACCTCGGCGACCTGTTCGATGTCGTTGCGGCGGATTTCGGTGTGGCGCGAGTGCGGGGCGTAGAAGATGTCGTCGAAGCCGCGCAGGATGGGTTCTTTGGTAATGTTGGCAGTGTGCGCGAAGACGCCGAACATTTTGGCAGGCAGTTCGTATTTGGGGATGCCGTAACGGTGGTACAGCCCGGCCTGGGCCGCCCAACAAATGTGGAAGGTGGAGTGAACGTTTTCCTCGCTCCAGTCGAACACGTCTTGCAGTTCGCGCCAGTAATCGACTTCTTCAAAGTCGAGCAGTTCAACCGGTGCGCCGGTGATAATCAGGCCGTCGAATTTTTGGTTGAAGACATCGCGCGGGGCGAGGTAATGTTCGAGCAAGTGCTGCTGCGGGGTATTTTTTGAGTCGTGAGTCAGGGTGTTGAGCAGGGTGATTTCAACCTGAATCGGCGAGTTACCCAACATGCGCAGCAGTTGGGTTTCGGTGGCGATTTTGGTAGGCATCAGGTTCAGAATGGCGATGCGCAGGGGACGGATGTCCTGATGGCTGGCGCGGTCTTCGTCCATGATGAAGATATTTTCGCTTTCCAGCGTGGCGCGGGCGGGCAGGGTCTTGGGAATGATGACGGGCATGGCGGCTCCTAAAGGATGAAGGATGAGTTAGGAAGGATGAAGGTTGGATGAAGGATGAACCTGTTTTTTCATCCTTCATCCTTCTGAATTCAGCCTTTACGCGTCAAGCGCTTGCTCCAAATCCCACAGGATGTCATCGATGTCTTCGAGGCCGACGCTCAGGCGGACGAAGTCGGGGCTGACCCCGGCGGTGACCTGTTGTTCGTTGGTCAACTGGCTGTGGGTGGTGGTGGCGGGGTGGATGGCCAGGCTGCGAGCGTCGCCGACGTTGGCCAGGTGGCTGAAGAGTTGCAGGCTGTCGATGAATTTGCTGCCCGCTTCCGCGCCGCCTTTGATGCCGAAGCCGAGAATCGCGCCGGCGCCTTTGGGCAGGTAGCGTTTGGCGCGCTCATAATCCGGGTGGCTCTTCAAACCGGGATATTTGACCCAACTGACTTTGGGATGTTTTTCCAGGTATTCAGCGACGGCCTGGGTGTTCTGGATATGGCGGTCGATACGCAGGGAGAGCGTTTCGACGCCGAGCAGGGTCTGCCAGGCGTTGAACGGCGACTGGCAAGCGCCGATATCGCGTAGGACGTGGACTCGGGCTTTGATGGCGAAGGGCGGCAATCCGGCCCCAAGCAGGTCGGCGTAGACCAGTCCGTGATAGGAGGGGTCGGGGGTGGTGAAGTTGGGGAAGCGTCCGCTGGTCCAGTCGAAGTTGCCGCCATCGACGATGATGCCGCCGATGCTGGTTCCGTTACCGGTCAGGAACTTGGTGGTGCTGTGGGTGATAACATGCGCACCCCACTCGAAGGGCCGGAACAGGTAAGGGGTTGCAAAGGTATTGTCAATCAGCAGGACGACGCTGTGCTTGTTGGCAATTTCGGCCACTTCCTCGAAAGGAAATACCGCAATATCAGGGTTGCCCAGGGTTTCGCCGTAGATGATTTTGGTGTTGGGCTGGATGGCCTTCTCGAAATTCTGCGGGTCGGTCGGGTCGACGAAGGTCACTTCGATTCCCAGTTTGGGCAGGGTGTACTTGAACTGGTTGTACGTCCCGCCATACAAGCGGCTGGAGGAGACGATGTGGTCTCCGGCTTCGCACAGGGTGAAGATGGCCTGGGCCTGGGCGGCGTGTCCGCTGCTGGCGGCCAGGGCGGCCACGCCGCCTTCCAGGCTGGCGATGCGCTGTTCGAGTACGTCGGTGGTCGGGTTCATCAGGCGGGTGTAGATGTTGCCGAGTTCCTTGAGCGCAAATAAATTGGCGGCGTGTTCGGTATTCTTGAACTGGTAACTGGTCGTCTGGTAGAGTGGGACGGCGCGCGAACCGGTGGCCGGGTCGGGGCTGTAGCCAGCGTGCAGTTGGCGGGTGGAAAATCCTAGTGTGCGTGTGTTGGTGGTCATGATGTCTCTCCTTTGATGAGATAAGATGAGGGCTCTTTGAGAATTCCCGTTAGTAATCCCCGCATTTTGGGTAGCGTGCGCGTACGTGCACGCTACCCAAAATGCGGCCTTCTTCACGACAAGTATCAGAGAACCAGGATTAGGATAAATCAAACGGATAGATGTTCCGACTGATTGGCAAAATAAAAAGCGGCGGACAGTCTTTCGCAAACTTGTTCGTGTTTGCGGGAAGACTGTCCGCCGCCTGGCGGGCGCCCATGCCGGACGCGCTCGGATTAAGCGCGAAGCCTAACCTCCGAGGCGGTGGGAACAGCCCCCGCCGGGGGCATGGACATGGGCATACAGATGCAGAAGATATTTTTCATCAGAATTATCGCTTTCAAGATTTCGCGCAATTATACGGATACTTGCGAACTTGTCAAGACAAAAATCAAAATTGATAATTGTCAGTATGTCACGAACATTTTGAAAGAACCCGAATTTTGGTGTGCGCAGCGGGCGTACGCCCGCTGCGCACACCAAAAATCGGAAATTCTTCTAACTTTTGTGAAACGCTGGTTGTGGAACTTTTCACGAATGTTGTGCGTCTGGATATTATTCAACTTCTTACGGGGGTTGCACATTTACACCGACAGGAGGTGAAACGCGCTGATATAAATACCTGTTTGTGACCAATTTCGGCCCAACGCCGAGGGCTTGGAATAAAGCATTGTCCCATTTTTGAACAAACAATTGAAAGAAGGAGAAAGAAATGTCTGCCAAATATTTGGTTGTTTTTGCATTGCTTGTGTTCGCGCTTGTCTTTTCAGCCTGTGGGCCTGCTGCATCGCCTTCGACAAGCTATGAGCAGCCTGCCGCACCGGCTGCTCCGGCTGAACCTGCTGCGCCTGCCATTCAGGAGCGTTTTTCTAGCGGCGCTCCCTTATCCCCGCCCAATGATAATCCGGCGGCGGATATGTTTTTTAAGGACTATGGCGTTAACCCCATGGTGGATGTCGAGGACGATAACCTGTCCACTTTTGGGCTGGATGTCGATACTGGTTCTTATACGGTGGCGCGGCGCTATGTGAATGACGGGAACATTCCACCCCAGGATGCCATTCGCGTTGAGGAGTTTGTCAATTATTTTCAGCAGGGGTATCCATATCCATCAGAACGCCGCGCGTTTGGTATTCACATCGACGGCGCGCCGACTCCTTTTGGGGAGACTGAGCGCTATCAAATGATGCGAGTCGGTATTCAGGGTTACGCCGTGCCTGAAGATGAACGCAAGGATGTTTCGCTGACCTTTGTCATCGATGTTTCCGGCTCGATGGATATGGAGAATCGCCTGGAATTGGT
>JAWOIR010000393.1:0-4858 GCA_046484545.1 Anaerolineales bacterium | reverse complement strand
ATGAGACCGATGGCGCGGCGCGTGTTGCAGACATGAATCGGTTCAAAGTTTGCATTGAGTACCAGGACAGGCTCGTCCATGGCGGCCTCCAGAATGGCCGAATTATACTGCGATTTGGGCGCCTGGTATGTAAAATTTGCTGGCTTTTTGGGAATTCCGGTGATAAGTTCCCGTATTTTGGGGTGTGAGCGCGCGTACGCGCGCTCACACCCCAAAATACGGCCTTCTTCACGGCAAATATCAGAGAGCCATAACGAATATCGAGTATCAAATATCAAATATCGAGTAACAAATTATCACCAAAAAGGAAACCATATTCTCACAATGAAACGACTGCACTGGTTTGAAATCGCCCTGATTTTGATTGTCATGGGCGTTCATCTATATGCCGCTTTTTCGACCGAACAAAACTTCGCCCAACGCTGGTTCACCCGCGACGACGCTTACTATTATTTCAAAGTCGCCCAGAACATCTCCGAAGGGCACGGCTCGACTCTGGACGGAATCAACCCGACCAACGGCTATCATCCGCTCTGGCTGGTTGCGAATATTCCCATTTTTGCCCTGGCGCGCTTCGACCTAATTCTGCCCCTGCGCGTGCTGACGCTGGTCATGGCGGCCTTGAGCGCGGCAACCTCCATTTTGCTTTTCCGACTGCTGCGGCGCGTCATTGCCGGGCCGATTGCCATGCTGGCCGCGGCTTTCTGGGCCTTCGATACCACCATCCACACCATCGTCACCCAGCCGGGCATGGAAACCGGCGTGGTGGCCTTTTCGGTGGTTTTGTTGTTGACCGTGTTGCAGAAATATGAATTGCGATGGAGGCAAAACCGAGTTGACAACCAAACGGAGCAGATAAACGGACAAGCGCAGGCGCGGAACAACGGATTTGCTACGCGCAAAGAATTTCTCATCATCGCCGCGGCCGCCCTGTTTGCGCTGTTCAGCCGCCTGGATACCATCTACCTGCTGCTCATCGTTGGCGTGTGGGTCGCTTTTCGCGGCACACCCCTCCGCACCCTGCTGCCCGCCGACATGCTGGTCACGCTCGCCCTGCTGGTGGGAGCCTTCATCCACCGCGCCGACATCCGGGTCTACCTGATTGCCTTCGCCGACAGCGCCATCCAGACCTTTGTGCTGGTGTTTATCGTCCAAAGTTTGGTCTTTTATTTCAGCGGCCTGTACACGCACCCCAAAAACGTCTCGCCGCTTAGCCTGCTCAAGAGCGCGGCAATAGCGGTCGGCGGCGTGGCAGTTGCGCTGGCACTCTTCAGCCTGCTTTCGTCCAGTTTTGGAATTTCAATTCCGCGCGCGGTTCCGCTTTACTACCTGGCCGGGATGCTGGCCTGGGTACTGCTCTCACGCTGGGGATACGGAGCGTTCTCCCCCTGGCCTGTCTCGCCGTCAAACCAGGTTGATTCGCCGTTTGAGCAATTCCGTCAAAACTGGCGCGCCTGGCTCGAGCGCGGACTGGTCTACTACGGGATTTCGGCCCTGGCCCTGGGCGCGTACATGCTAATAAACAGACTGCTCTTCGGGACGTTCATGCCCGTCTCCGGGCAAATCAAACGCTGGTGGGGCAGCCTGGGCGATAACGCCTACGGCGGCTCGGCCCGCTCCCTGCTGGATGTCTTCGGCCTCGACCCCAGGCACAGCAAACCCTGGGAATTGCTCTTCACCCCAATGGAAGCCATTGCCGAGCAAACCCCGCTCAGTTTCTGGGCCGTCTTTGGCGCGCTGGCGGTGATGTTTCTGGTCCTGGCCGTGCTCAACCGCCAGAAGACCGCCAACGCCGTCACCCTGCTCGGACTGATTCCGCTGGGAGTCTCCGCCGCCCTGCATACCACCTTCTACGGGGCCATGCCTTACGCCGCCCGCCACAATTGGTACTGGACGATGGAAATGCTGGTCATCGTGATTGGCCTGGCCTTGTTCGCGCACCTGTTCACAGTTCGCATGCGTCAACGGCTGACCGGGCGAGTCTTCCTGTGGGCCTTGTCCCTGCTGGGGTGCGGCTGGCTGGCCTGGGGCCTGACCACGACCATCGTCAACCGCATGACCTACGCCCCGGCCAGCGACCCGGCCTACATGGACGTGCTGACCCTGTTGGAAGAGAACACCGAACCCGGCGCGGTCATTGGCATGACCGGCGGCGGCAATATCGGTTATTACATCAAAGACCGCACCGTCGTTAACATGGACGGTCTGATTAACAGTTACCCATACTTCAAGGCATTGCAAGCCAACCAGGCGCCGCAATACCTGTATGATGTCACCAGCATGGACTACGTCTTTGCCAACCCCTACCTGTTGCTCTCAACCGCGCCCTACAGTTACCAATTCCAGGGCTGGATTGAGGAAACTCCCGGCCTGCCGCAATACGGCAACAAACAAATCCTGCGTTTCAAGCCGCCGGGAGAATAATATGAGAACCGCACTCTGGAGCGCAGGGATTCTTAGCGCAATCGTCCTGCTGCTCAGCCTGTGGAACATGCTGCGCGCTGGCCGCGCCCTGGCCGACTGGCAAGTACTGGTCGAGTTTGGCGCGCCGGCTGCCTATCTGCTCATCAGCGGGCTGGTTTGGTCGCTGGCCGGTCTGGGTCTACTGGCAGCCTTGTTCCGTGGCTGGCTACAAACCCGGCGTGCCGGAATCGTGATTTCTGTGTTGTATTGGGTGTGGTATTGGGCAGACCGGCTTTTCATCCAACAAAGCCCTACTCCCAACCTCCTTTTTAGCGCGATTTTTTCAGTGCTATTCCTGGCGGTAGTCATCTTGCTCTGGCTGCCGCTTGATTTCAAAGACTTTACCAACGAGGAGACAGAATGAGCGAAAACCCGCGCATTCAAAAACTGCGTGAAAAGAAAACCCTGTCCCGGCTGGGCGGCGGACAAGAACGCATCGACGCCCAGCACAAACGCGGCAAACTGACTGCCCACGAACGCATTGACCTGCTGCTTGACAAAGGTTCCTTCCGCGAATTGGACGCCTTCGTCATGCACCGCACCCATGATTTCGGGCTGGATAAACAGCGCTTCCCTTCCGATAGTGTTGTGACCGGTTGGGGCACCATTGACGGTCGGCTGGTGTACGTCTTCTCACAAGACTTCACCGTTTTTGGCGGTTCGTTGGGCGAAGTCCACGCCGAAAAAGTGGTCAAAATGATGGACATGGCCATGAAAAACGGCGCGCCGGTCATCGGGCTAAACGACTCGGGCGGAGCGCGCATCCAGGAAGGAGTGGTTTCGCTGGGAGGTTATGCCGATATTTTCCTGCGCAATACCCTGGCCAGCGGCGTCATCCCGCAGATTTCGGCCATCATGGGGCCATGTGCCGGTGGCGCAGTCTACTCTCCAGCCCTGACCGATTTCATCTTCATGGTTCGCAATTCCTCATATATGTTTGTGACCGGGCCGGATGTGGTTAAGGCAGTCACACACGAGGCGGTTACACAGGAAGAACTGGGCGGTGCCAGCGTTCACTCCGAAAAATCGGGCGTCTGTCACGTTGCTGCAGATAGCGAAGCCGATACGCTTTATCTCATCCGCAAACTGCTTGGCTACCTGCCGCAGAACAACATGGAAGACGCGCCCTTTGTCCAAAACGGAGATGACCCCCTACGCGCCGACGAAGACCTGGACAATTTCATCCCCGAAGAGCCAAACAAGCCCTACGATGTGAAAGAAATTATTCTCAAGGTTGTCGATAACGGCCAGTTCTTTGAAATACACGAAAACTATGCCGGCAACATTGTGGTTGGTTTTGCGCGTCTGGGCGGGCACTCGGTCGGGGTTGTCGCCAACCAACCAGCGGTGCTGGCCGGCGTCTTGGACATCGACGCCAGCGAAAAGGCCGCCCGCTTCATCCGTTTCTGCGATTCCTTCAACATCCCCATTGTGACCTTTGAAGACGTCCCCGGTTTCTTACCCGGCACGGTTCAGGAACATGGCGGCATCATCCGTGCGGGAGCAAAACTACTCTACGCCTATTGCGAAGCAACCGTGCCAAAACTAACCGTCATCACCCGCAAGGCTTACGGCGGCGCATATGACGTGATGTCGAGTAAGCACATTCGCGGCGATTTCAATGTCGCCTGGCCAACGGCAGAAATCGCCGTCATGGGGCCGGATGGTGCGGTAAACATCATCTTCCGCAAGGAACTTGAAAAAGCCAGCGACCCGGTTGCGCGTAAAGCCGAACTGGTGGCCGAATACCGCGAAAAATTCGCCAACCCCTATATCGCCGCCGAGCGTGGATACATTGACGATGTCATCGAACCGCGCGAAACCCGTGCCCGCCTGATTAACGCACTCGAAATGCTGCAAAACAAGCGCGATAGCAATCCGGCCAAGAAGCACGGGAATATTCCGCTGTAGATTATGAAGGATAAGGGATGAAGGATGAAAAATGCAACATGAATGAGCAGGATTTACGAAGATTACGCTCATTCATCCTTCATAATTCATCCTTCATCCTTTTGGAGACTCCATGTTCAAAAAAGTCTTAATCGCCAATCGCGGTGAAATCGCCGTCCGCATCATCCGCGCCTGCCGGGAATTGGGGCTGGAAACCGTGGCCGTTTACTCGGAAGCCGACCGCCAGTCCCTGCACGTTCGCCAGGCCGACGAGGCCTATCTGCTCGGCCCGGCCCCTTCACGCGAATCCTATTTGCGCGCCGACAAAATCCTCGATATCCTGAAAAAATCGGGCGCCGACAGCATCCACCCCGGTTATGGCTTCCTGGCCGAGCGCGAAGATTTCGCCCAGGCCTGCCTCGACGCGGGCATCGCCTTCATCGGCCCGAAACCGTCCTCGATTGCCGCTATGGGCGACAAGATGACCGCCCGCGAAACCGTCCGC
>JAWOIR010000284.1:0-10220 GCA_046484545.1 Anaerolineales bacterium | reverse complement strand
CAAGCGTAAGCAAAAACAGACATTCATACGGGCCCAATACAACCTCGCGCGCCTCAAATCGCTCACCCTGCGCCAAATCGTAAAAACCATAGCCCAAACCATAAATCCTGAAAATATTTTCAGGATTTATGGTTTGGGCTTTTTCGCTAAAGTTGAAGAAGGAAAGGATTCTCTGACCTTCAGCCTGGCGGACATAGCCGAGGACATGTTTACCGCCAAGCAACATCACCTCGGTCGCCCCAACGCCGAAGCCTGGATTCCGTTTTCGGAGTTCTATCAACGCCCGTAGCCCCGCATAGACGCGCCCGTCAATCGTGGACGGGTCGTGCCGGGTCGACATTTTGTCCCAGTCTGTGGCCGGACGGTGCGCCCAGCGGCTATCCCCGGCCCTGGCCGGGTCGCGGCTGTATTCGTAGTCATTCAGCGTGCCAATCTCATCGCCCAGGTAAATCAGCGGAATACCGCCCACCGTCAGGATGACGGCATGAATTAGCAAAATGCGCCGGATGGCAAGTTCGACCTCGGCTTCAGTTTCCTCGCGCAGGGCTTTTTCCAACCCGGCCAGCGAGGCGCAGGTTCCTGAAATGCGGCAATCGCCGGTTTTCAGGTTTTCCTGAAAGGGCAGGCCGCGCGCAAACGATCCGGGGAAACGCCCGGTATAAAAATTATTCAAGAAGCGGCGATGGTCATCCCCGTTTATCCACAGGCGGGCGGCGTCTTCGTCTGAGAACGTCCAGCCAATATCGTCATGGCAGCGGACGTAGTTAACCCAGGCGCAATCGGGGTGGACGCTGAAGCGTTCGCGCAGGGCCTGTTCAAGCAGGTTGACCTGGCGGGTGGCAAGCGTGTTCCACAGCAGGGCCATGGTCAGCGGGTTGTAAGAGAGTTGGCACTCCTCCGGGGAGATATATTTGACAACATCATCCGGGTGGACAATGGCTTCAGATTTGAACAACAGCCCCGGCGCGGCAATCCGCGCAACGGCGTTAAAGGCCTGGATGAGCAGGTGCGCTTCGGGCAGGTTTTCGCAACTCGTGCCGAGCCGCTTCCAGATAAAAGCGACCGCGTCCAGGCGCAGGGCGTCCACACCGAGATTGGCCAGGGCCAGCATCTCTGCGCTCATGCGGGTAAAAACCGCCGGGTTGGCGTAGTTCAAATCCCACTGGTAGGTGTGGAAGGTGGTCCAGACCCAACCCCCTCCCCCGGCCCCTGCCCCTTGACCTTCGGTCAAGGGGCAGGGGAGAATCTCGCCGCTAACTTTTGGAGACGGGGCAGGGAGATGGGAGAAAGCGCCAGGGTGTTCTTCGGGGAAGATTTCGCGCAGGGTGCGCTCGTAGGCGTCCGGCAGGACGCGGTCGGGGAAGATGTAGTAAAAATCGCGGGTTTCGGGGTCGTTTTGCAGGGCGCGGATGGCCCACTCGTGGTCATTGGCGGTGTGGTTGAAGACCAAATCCAGCACCAAGCTGATTCCGGCCTGGCGCAGTTCTTCGGCCAGTTCGGCCAGTTCAGCGGTCGTGCCGAGAGCCGGGTTGACGTCGCGGTAACTGCTGACAGCGTATCCGCCATCGTTCTCGCCTTCAGGGGCTTTGAAGAGCGGCATCAGGTGCAGGTAGGTCAGGCCGAGTTCTTTGAAATACGGGATTTTCTCGCGCAGGCCGGAAAGCGTCCCGGCGAAAAGGTCAACATAACATACCCCGCCGACCATCTGGTTGGATTGAAACCAGTTCGGGAATTTTTCGCGCTCAGTATCGAGTTGCTTGAGTTCGGGGCGGCGCTCGAACCAACTCTCGGCCAGGGTCGCCAGCAGTTCTTCGAGATGATAGTACAGGTCGTGGCGCTGTCCGTAGAGTTGCATGAGCAATCCGAACAGGCGCGGAAAATGGACTTCAAGCCGATTCGCAAAGACACGCCAGTCGGCGCGCTGGCGCTTGATTTTAGTCTTGAAGCGCGTTTCGATACGCGGCAACAGGCGGGTAAAAGCACGTTCGGTTTCGAGGTTCAGGTCGAGTGGTTGCATGGGAAGTATGTAGGGCAAATTGGCAATTTGCCTTACCTATAAGGCTGCTTTGGCAAGCGCAAACGCGCCCAACACCCCGGCCTGTGTACCCAGGGCGGGCGGGACAATATATTCGTCAATATGCTCCAAAATCTGCGGCGATTGGACGTAACCGTTAAGTAATTCCAGGGTTTTGGCGCGCACGAGTGGGAAGAGTTGTGGCTGCATCATCACGCCTCCGCCGAGGATAATCCGCTGTGGCGAGAGAGTGCAGATGAAAGTGTGCAGGCCAAGCGCGAGGTAGTGGGCTTCCAGTTCCCAGGCGGGATGGTCGGGCGGCAGGGTTTCGGCGCGCACCCCCCAGCGTTTTTCAAGGGCCGGGCCGGCGGCCAGCCCTTCAAGGCAGTCGCCGTGATAGGGGCAGGCCCCCTCGAACGGGTCTCGCTGTGGGTCGTGGGGGATACGGATGTGTCCCATTTCGGGGTGAATCAGACCATGCATGAGTTGTCCGCCAACCATGCCGCCGCCGCCGAGGCCGGTGCCGATGGTCAGGTAGAGGAAGGTGTCCAAGCCCTGGGCGGCACCCCAGCGTTCCTCGGCCAGGGCCGCGCCGTTGACATCGGTATCAAAACCGACCGGCAGGTCGAGAGCGCGTGCGACTTCGCCAGCCAGGTCGGCATTTTGCCAGCCGGGTTTGGGGGTGGAAGTGATGTGTCCGAAGGTTGGGGAGGCGTGGTTGGGGTCGAGCGGGCCGAAGGCAGCGATGCCAATCGCGGCCAACGGACGATGCATGATTTCCTGCTGTTCCTGAAAAAAGGCTATCGCTTTTTGAATGGTCTTTTCAGGGCTGGTCGTAGGGAAACGCACCTCGGCGCGTATATCTTCCGGGCTGGTACCGACAGCGCAGACGAATTTTGTGCCGCCGGCTTCTATTCCGCCATAGAGTGGGGACATAAAGGGTTAGGCCTTTCTGGATTTGTACCACCGCCTTCAGGCGGTTTTTGTGCAGCGTTTCTCGCAGGCTTTTACCTGCAAAGGCCGCCTAAAGGCGACGGTACTAGAGTTCATACCACTGAAAACCATAACCGGGCAGGTTAAAGTCTGCGGGCTGGTCTTCGAGAATTGGTTTTAACACGCCTTCGGGTAGGTCAAGACTGAAGGTTTGGGGTTGGGCTGAAAGGTTGTTGACGACCAACAGGGTTTGAGTCCCATTTTGGCGCAGGTAGGCCAGGATGGCAGGGTTTTGAACCGGCAGCAGCGTGAGCGTTCCGTCTCCGAAAGCGGGATGCAGGCGGCGGGTGGCAATGACCCGCTTAAGCCAGTTGAGGAGCGAGCCGGGCTCTTTTTGGCGGGCCTCCACGTTCAGGTGCTGGTATCCGTAAACATCATCCGCAATGACAGGCGCATAGAGCGTTGTGGATGTCGAAAATCCGGCGTTGGGGCTGGCGTCCCACTGCATGGGGGTACGCACGCCATTGCGGTCTTCGAGCCAGATGTTGTCGCCCATGCCAATTTCGTCGCCGTAGTACAGGGTTGGCGAGCCGATGAGGGTTAGCAGGACGGAATGCGCCACGTGAATGCGGGCCGGGTCGTTTTCGAGCAGCGGAGCCAGGCGGCGGCGGATGCCGCGGTTGAGGCGCATGCGTGGTTCGGGAGCGTAGAAATCCCACATGAACTGGCGCACTTCAGGCGTGACCATTTCGAGGGTCAGTTCATCGTGGCAGCGTAGGAAGGTGGCCCATTGGCAGTTGTCGGGCAGTTCAGGGGTGCGCGCCAGGATTTCTTCGATGGGGGCGCGGTCGGCCTGGGCCAGGGACTGGAAGATACGCGGCATGAGCGGAAAGTGGAAGTTCATGTGCATTTCATCGCCGTCGCCAAAGTATTCGATGACATCTTCGGGCCACTGGTTGGCTTCGCTAAGCAGCAGGGCTTCGGGGTTTTGTCGCTCAACGAAGGCACGGAATTTCTTAAGATACTCGTGAGTTTCGGGCAGGTTTTCGCAACTGGTGCCTTCGCGCTCGAAGAGGTAGGGCGGCGCATCGACGCGGAAGCCGTCTATGCCCAGGTCGAGCCAGAATTTGGCGACATCAAGCATGGCCTGCTGGACGGCGGGGTTGTCGAAGTTCAGGTCGGGCTGGGTGTTGTAGAAGCGATGCCAAAAATACTGACCCGCAACGGGGTCGAAGGTCCAGTTGGATTCTTCGGTGTCGACGAAGATGATGCGGGCGTCTTTGTATTCCTGGCCGGTGTCGCTCCAGACGTAGTAATCACGGTAAGGCGAGTTGCGGTCGGCGCGGGCGGCCTGGAACCAGGGATGCTGGTCGGAGGTGTGATTCAGTACCAGGTCGGTGATGACGCGCATATCGCGCTTGTGAGATTCATCGAGCAGGCGTTTGAAGTCGTCGAGCGTGCCGAAAACCGGGTCGATGCCGCAGTAATCGGAGATGTCGTAGCCGTCGTCACGGCGCGGCGAGGGGTAGATGGGCATCAGCCACAGGCAATCCACACCCAGGTCGCGCAGGTAATCGAGTTTTGCAATCAGCCCAGGCAGGTCGCCATGACCATCACCGTTGCTGTCATAGAAGGCACGCAGGTTGACTTCATAAAAAATGGCGTATTGATACCACAACCCTTGCGGGTTGCCCTGTGAGTGTTTTTTCATAGAAGGGAATTATCCTTTGACGGACCCAGCCATGAGGCCGCGTACGAAGTAGCGCTGCAAGGCGAAGAACACGGTCAGCGGGAGAATCATGCTGATGAAGGCGCCCGCAGTAAGCAGGTGCCAGTCCTGACCCTTCTCACCAACCATGGCCGCCAGCGCATAAGTCAGAACGCGGTTCTGGTCGCCGAGGAAGACGAGCGCCACCAGGTAGTCGTTCCAGACCCACAGGAATTGGAAAATGGCAAAAGAAGCCAGGGCCGGGACCGAGAGCGGCAAAATCAGGCGGAAGAAGATGGTGAAGTGGGATGCGCCGTCGATAAAAGCAGCTTCGAGGGTTTCACGCGGCAGGGTGCCGATGTAGTTGAAGAGCAGGTAAATCGCCAGCGGCAGGCCAAAACCGGTATGCGCCAGCCAGATAGCCAGGTAAGTGCCAGTCAGACCCAGGCGGGTGTAGTCCTGCAAGATGGGAATAAGCGCAATCTGCAAGGGAACAACCAACAGGGCGACCACAATGATAAACAGTATCTTTCGTCCGGGGAAGTTCATCCAGGCAAAGGCGTAGGCCGCAAAGGCCGCAATCAAAATGGGAATGATGGTGGCAGGAATGGTGACAGCGATGGAGTTCAGGAATGCACCGCTCAGGTTACTACCCTGGCGCACGATTTCAGCACCACTGGAATCGAGGAAACGAATTTCCCGGCCAACCAAAACATTTTCATAATTTTCGCGGGTGTAGCCATCGTAGAACCATTGCCATTGCTGTTCCTCGACCATAATCAGGCGAGAGCGTTTGTTGCCAAACCAGACGTAACGTTTGTCCTCATCCTGCACACCCTGGCGGAATTGCTCAAAGGTGGCGGTGACGTTGCCGACCGTCATCAGGCCATCGACATCTGCCGATTCGTCCAGACGAATTTCGTCGGTTTGTACCCAGGCGCGATGGGGCAAGACCGTCCACCAGCCGGAGGAAAAAATATCCTTGCTGCTACGCACGGAGGTGACCAAAATACCCAGGGTGGGCAAAATCCAAAGCAAGGAGATGAGAATCAGTGTGCCTTCGACCAAAAATCGTGAAAGTTTTTTCTGGGGAGATGTTTTGGCAGCCATTAGAAAGCCTTCCTTTCACGGAACGAGCGCAGGTTGTAAATCATGACCGGAACAACTGCAACCAGTAGCACAATCGCAATCGCCGCGCCACGGCCTGTATTGGCATAAGTAAATTGCTGCAAGTAAAACTCATTGGCAATCACATTGGTGCCATAATTACCGCCGGTCATCACGCGCACGATGTCGAAAAGTTTCAGGCTAAAAATCAGGACGGTCGTCCCCACAGCAACGATGGTGGTCTGAATAGTGGGTATCATAATCCTGAAGAAAACCTGAAACTCATTGGCCCCATCCACACGGGCTGCTTCGATGATTTCTTCGGGGATGCCTTTGATGGCTGAGGAGAGAATCACCATCGAGTAACCGGTTTGCAGCCAGACCATAATCGCAATCAAGAAGAAGTTATTCCAGGGTGGCTGCAAAAGCCAGGGCTGCGCCTGTCCACCCAGCGAGACCACAATGGCATTAATCAGACCGATTTCCTCGATACCAACGCCTTCTCCGCGATAGGCATAAACAAATCGCCAGATAACGCCCGCGCCGACAAAAGAAATCGCCATCGGCATGAAGATGATGGCTTTGTAGATTCTTTCATAAGGGCTACGGTCAGCCAGGACGGCAATCAACAGACCAAAAGACAGACAAAAGAAGGTGCCAAAAACCATCCAAAGCAGGTTGTTGCGGAAGGTTTCGAGCATGATTCGGTCGGTGAAGGCAAAAAAGTAATTCTCCAGGCCGACAAAGTTTGCGCTGCGCGGGCCAAAGAAACTCAGCCAAAACGTGCGCAGGGTTGGGATAGCCAGAAACCAGGCCAAAATCGCCAGGGCCGGGCCGACAAAGACAAAGGGCTGTAACTTGTGCATCCATGCCTGTGGCAGGCTCTCTACAATATAGTTGGCAACAAAGTACAACATGGCTACGCCACCAACGCCCCACAGGATGGAGACAATTACAATCACAACCTGGGGGGCGTTACTGTCGCGTAAAAAAAGAAATCCCTGCCATAAAACCAGGAAAGTAACCACTGGCACAAAAAGCGAAATCAATATTCGACTGATATTGGCCGCCGCCCAAGTCAAAACGCCGGTCTTCTCTTGGGATATCCTGGGATTATCCATAATTGCTCCTCTCCAGGAAGTTCAGGAAAATTTGAAGGGTCGGGCAGAGGTGGAAGGAGAAAACCACCTCTGCCCTTACTAGCTAAATACGAACTACTGTTGCGCGACAACTACTAGCGCGGCCAGGACTCGTCAATTTGCGTGAGCGCGGTGTCCAGGTCGATAGCGCCAGAGACATAGTCGGTCATTGACTTCCAGAAGGAGCCAGCGCCAACAGCGCCCGGCATCAGGTCGGAACCATCGAAGCGCACCGCGGTAGCGTTCAGGATGATTTCGGCCACGCCGCGTTCGACATCGTCACCGTACCAGTCGAGGCTGGAGTCGAGGTGCGGGGAAATCGCGCCGCCAGCAGCAGTCCAGTCCTTAATCGAGTCGCCATAGGTGAAGTACTGCATCACAGCGCGAACTTCGGGGCGGTCGTTGAACATGGCATAGATGTCGCCAGCTACAAGGACGGGGTCGCCATAGGCCGGGTCGATTCCGGGGAAGTAGAAGAAGTCATAGTCCACACCGGCTTCGAGACCTTCGGGGAAGAAGGTGGTGATGAAGTTACCCTGCTTGTGCATCCAGCAGCGCGGCGGATTTTCGAACATGGGCTTGGGAGAGTCACCAAAGGAAGTGGTGGCAATCGCATCGCGTCCACCGAGGACATAACCTTCTTTGAACCAGAAGTCGGACATCGTCTGGACGGCGTTGCGGACTTCGGGAGAGTCGAACGGCAGTTCGCCGGCAACCCAGCGGTCGTAGTTCTCAAGCGAGGTGGTGCGCAGCATGAACTCTTCAGTCCAGTCAGTGGCAGCCCAACCGGTGGCCGCACCAGATTCGATGCCGATACACCAGGGGGCGTCGCCATCAGCCACAATCTGGTCAGAAAGGGCAATCAGTTCATCCCAGGTGGTCGGGACAGTATAACCAGCATCGTCGAAGGCTTTCTTGGGGTACCAGACCAGCGACTTACCATTCACACGCGCCCAGATACCAGCCATGATGGGGCCATTGGGGCCGTCCATGGTGGCCATATCGAGCCAGGATTGGTTGTAGCGAGAAGTCAGGTCACCGGCATCCAGGAAGGTGCTCACATCGACCACATAGCCGTCCTTGACAAAGGTTGCCAGGAAACCGGGTTGCGGGAAGTCGACGATGTCGGGCGGATTGCCGCCTTCGATGCGGATGGCGATTTCAGCCTCGAACTCTTTCGAGCCGGAGTACTGAATCTTGATACCGGTCTGCTGCTCGAAGCGCTTAACCGATTCTTCGAACTTGATGGCATCGGCATCGGTGAAGGGGCCGGCCATGGTCACGGTCGTGCCGCTAAATTCACCAGCCAGCGCGCTCGCCAGTTCAGAACCAGCAGGAGCGCTGATAGTCACAAGCGTCTCAGCAGGGGCAACAGGGTCGGCGGGAGCAGCAGGGTCGGCAGGGTCGGCAGGGGCAACCGGGTCAGCAGGGGCAGGGCCACAGGCAGCCAACACCATTGCCAGAGCGGCGATTAACAGAAGTGTGCGCCAAAACATTGTTTTCATCTTTTCCTCCAAACAGTTTGAAATTTACAGGTTTGAACTTTGGTACTAAAAAACTTACACGGATACAATCTTTTATCGTTTCGTCTTACAGCCTCCTTTCAAAAAACTCGGAATTGCATCCCCCGTCGATAAAGGTCAATTTCCAGGTCCACAGCTGGTCAGGCGGTGTTACGTTCAACCAATTCCAGTTGTAATTTGAGATGCTGAACTTCAATATCGGGATGCTTCAAGCGTGAAAGCAATAAATCAACCGCCAGTTTGCCTGAACGGTACATGTGCTGTCGAATGGTGGTCAGGCCAACGTAATCGGCGAAATCAATATCGTCAAAGCCGACAATCGCCAGGTCTTCCGGCACACGCAATCCTTTTTCGCGGGCAATTTTCAACAAACCCATTGCCTGCAAATCGGTGGCCGCAAACACAGCAGTGGGCCGGTCAGGCATTTCAAACAAATGGTGAATACGCTCATCCAATTCAATCCGGTAAGGCGCGTCGCAAATATAGATTTCCGGCAAATCCAGCCCGGCCCGGGTAAGCGCTTTGCGGAAGCCGAGAAAACGCTGGTCTTCGGGATGAATGGAATACTCTGGCAAGCCAGAAACGCCAAGGAAAGCAATTTTCTGATGGCCTTTGGAAATCAAGTAATTCCCGGCCATCAGGCCGCCTTCAAAATCGTCAATCTCAATTGTGTTCAAAAGGGGGTTGGGATATTCAATCAGGACTGTTTCAAGTTGATAGGCCCGCAAGCGATTGGCAACATCATCAGAAATGGCAACCGAAACAAAAATCAACCCATCCAAATTACGCACAAGCGGTAAAGTTTGGATGTAATTCTGAATACGCTCGCTCGAATCAACCGGATAAACCACCATCTCGTAATTGGTGAGAGAAAGCGCGTCCGCAATACCGCGCAAACGGGCAACAAACGAGGGGGCGGTAAAGAAAGGCGTGACCACCCCAATCCGCCCGGTGCTTTGCAGCGCGCGCGCGCGGGCATCCGCTTTTGGCACAAATCCGACTTCATCGATGACGCGCATGACACGCTCACGAGTAACAGGGCTGACCTTTTCAGGATTATTTAAAGCCCGCGAAATCGTGGCAATACTCAGGCCGCTGGCCTGGGCTACATCGTAAATCGTAGGGAAGGGAATTTTTGCCGGTTTCATAAGGCGTGAAAGTGCTTACATGAAAGCACTTTCACAATATAGCACAAAAAAAACCGCCTGTCAACAAGGCTCTTTAGGAATTCCCCGTGATAAGCCCCCGCATTTTGGGTATGAGCGCGTGCGCGTTTGCGGCGCGCTCATACCCAAAATGCGGCCTTCTTTACGGCAAATATCACAGAACCGTCAAGAAGCTGTTTTGGTTTTTAAGAAGGCTTTTACTTGCGTGAACGCCGATTGGGAGTGGATTTGGGCGTCCTGGAATTACCACCGTGCGGCTTGGGCCCGGGGCGCGCCGGTCTCGTTGCCGGGCGTTGACCGGCATCCCCTTCAGCAGGGCGCGGGTTACGCCGGGGACGTTTCTCGGAGCGGTCTCCGGGAGCAGGACGCGCCGGTCGCTCTGGTCGCAGGCCTGACTCGCGCTGACCAGGCCGCGGCCTACGCCGGGGCTTTCCATCTCGCCACCCACCCCCCGCATGAGGCCGACGTCTGCGCTGGTTCCTCTCCGCCGCACGCGGAGATTTGCGCGCCTTCGCCGGGCCTTGCCCTTTCAATTCGGCCACTTCCTCGTCGCTCAGGTAACGCCACTCGCTGCGCTTCAACGTACCCAGCCTAAGCGAACCGATGGCAATGCGCACAATTCGCACCACC
>JAWOIR010000149.1:0-3924 GCA_046484545.1 Anaerolineales bacterium | reverse complement strand
TTCCACTCTCCCTATGGATGTTCCAAAGGCGCAGGCGACCAGTACGTCCGCGATTATGGGCGAATCTACGGCCTGCGCACCATCGTCTTACGCCAGAGTTGCATCTACGGTCCGCGCCAGTTCGGAGTCGAAGACCAGGGCTGGGTGGCCTGGTTCCTGATAGCCGCAGTCACAGGCCGACCGATGTCCATCTATGGAGACGGCAAACAAATCCGCGACCTGCTACACGTCTATGACCTGCTGGACGCGTACGACCTGGCCCACGAAAAAATCGAAACCACCAGCGGACAGGTGTACAACCTGGGCGGCGGCCCCGACAATACGCTCGCCGTTTGGACAGAATTCGGCCCCATGCTCGAAAAACTGCTCGGCAAGCCCATCCCGGTCTCGCGCGGAGATTGGCGCCCCGGCGACCAGAAAGTCTTCGTGGCCGACATCCGCAAGGCGCAGGCCGAACTGGGCTGGCAGCCGAAATACGATGTGGAAAAAGGCATACGCCAGTTGTTCAACTGGGTCAGTGCAAACAAGGACTTGTTCTAAAAAAGCAAAACGTCCCGAAGATTCTGAAATCTTCAGGACGTTTTGCTTTTCAGGAATTCCCGTGATAATCCTCCGCGTTTTGATTTAAGGCCCAGGGGTTTCGACGGTAGGCGTCGCGGTTGGAGTTTCGGTTTCAGTAGGAACGGCTGTTTCGGTCGGTGTCTCAGTGGCCGTCGGGGTTAGTGTCGGGGTTTCGAGTGTAGGCGTGCTGGTCAGAGTAACTGTGCTGGTCAGGGTCGCCGTACTGGTTGCGGTGGTTGTAAGCGTCGCCGTTGGGGTGAATGTTGGCGTGACCAGGTTTTTCAGCCGTTCGATGCGCGCCGCCACCCAAATGGCGCGGTCGTTGGTGGCCGGGCCGTTGGCATCCACCACCAGGAAGAACCTGACCGTCTGGCCTTTGAGCGCGCTCAAATCCACATCGGCATTGTAAACTTTGCCCTCATAGATTTCGTTGAACTTCCACAACGTCTTAAGCGGGCCATCGCCAATCCGGTAATCCAGCCTGAAAACAACATTACAACCGGTTGCGTCAAATTCACAGCCAATCGTAGCCCGGAATCGGTCGCCATCTTTGACCTCGATAGGCGGATACCGTCCGCGAATGTAGCCATTATTGACGCTTTCAGGCACAGTCAGCAAACCAGGGCGGGTTTCGGTGACTCCGTTCTCCATCTTGGGGTTATCGAGTTTGACGGCGAAGCCCTTATTGTCGTTCAGGGTACCGGGGCATCCCAACTCACCCACTCCGCTGGCCCAATTTGCCGCGCAGTAATTGGCAACAAAATCATAGACAGGCTGCATATCAGCCAATACCTTAATCTGTACAAAGACCGGGGCATTGGCCTGGCTGCCCACCCCAAACAGGTTCCCCGCGCCGTTGCGCAGCATCCAGTTGCCGCGATACGTTCCCGTGCCGGCGGGGGCGGTCAGATTGACCGAAATATCCACCGATTCGCCGGGGGCCACGGCCTTGGGCAATGCCACTGCTGCAGCTCCGCCCATCTGCGCACCGGATGTGAAGGCCAGGCGATAGGCGCTTGTCCAGGTGCAGGTTCCTGTGTTTTGTACACGCCAGGTCTTGGTGAAACTCGCGTTCGAGCCGAGAGACGTGTTATCGGGAATGGTGACATCGCGCACGAACGCGGCCTGGTCACAGCGTGTGATTGGCCTCAGGGTGGCGGTTGGCTGTGGCGTTGCGCTGGCCTGCAAGGGCGTTTGTTCGGTCGCCGTCTCAAGAGCCGGCAGCGTCGGCAGGACAATCAGTGTCGGGACTTCGGGCATGGCAACCGCCTCGGTTTGCAAAGCCTGCAAAGTGGCCGCCTGCTGGGTATAAATTGCCTGCAACGTCGCTGCCGAATCGGGCGCGCTGCCGGGAAAATTACAGCCAGCCAAGAACAACAGGACTACAAATATTAAGGAAAATGGAAAAAGTTTTTTCATTTGAAAATCTCCTGAATGCAATATCATCATACTAACTATAGACGAATTTGCGAAAAGAAAAGTTCCAAAATCAAAACAGCCGGGATCGCTCCTGGCTGTTTTTTGGGCTCTCTAATATTTGCCGCGAAGAGGGCCGCAATTTGGGGATGAGTGCGCGCGCGTTTGCGGCGCTCTCACCCCCAAATTGCGGAGGCTACTCACGGGAATTGTCAAAGAGCCGTGATACGGTAAATACCCTTACGGGCAGGTGTGATAAAACGGAATCCAGCCCTCGCGGAACTCGCGGTCATTGGGTTCGACAACGTAGAGCGAGACCTTGCGCTCAAAATTCGGGTCTTGAACAGCATTGGCTTTCAAAATCCAGGTCCAAGAAATGGTTTTCCTGCCAGCCTCGGTAAAGGTCAGCCTACCGCCCTCACGGATGCCGCCATCGTAAGGATGCTGGTACCACAAGTAGCGCACAGTACCCGGCCCATTGGTCACAACCGTCGCCGTGACAGTGTATCTTGCGCCGCCATCCTTGCAACCCTGTGCCGGATCGCGCGACAAGGTGTAGAAAACATCGGTAACGGCAAAAGCGGCAGCAGGGTTTTTGGCTACGGTCACCCTTACATACAAGGAAGCATCGTTGGCATTGACGCCAAAACTACCGCCATACGGCGTGGCAATGCGCCAGTATCCAGCATAGACCCCCTCGGCTTCGGGCGCGGTCAGCGGCACAGACAAATTAATGGTCTGTCCAGGATTGACCGTTTGCGGCAGGGGGATGGATGTGGTCGTTGTCATACTGTCGCCGCTTTGCAGGTACAGCCGGTGGGAGGTATCCCAGGCGCAAGAACCGATATTTTTCACTTGCCAGGTTTTGGTAAAACTCGTTCCCGGCAGCACGATGGTTCCATCAGGGACAGTAATATCGCTGACAAACTGGGCAAAATAACAGGCCGTTTCCGAACCGCCCGACGAGGCGGCCACCGTCGGCGTTGGTTCCGGGGTTGCCGTCACGTCAGGGTCTTCAAGAACCAGTTCAGGGGTGAAGGTCGGTGTGGCCTGGGCTTGCTCGGTTGCGGCTTGCTCGGTGTAACGCGCTTCAACAGTCTGTACTGCGGAAGTGGCAATTGCGCTGGCATCGGGGGTCGGAACCGTCTCTGAGCCGCATGCGCTCAAAACAAGCACAAGGACTATCCCCCAGACAACAAGATTAGTAAGTTGTTTTTTCATTCTATTTCCTTTCAATTACGGAGAAGCATTATAACCGCACCGGACACACTATGACAAATGCCAACAGCGGATGCCTTCAGCGACCAGGCATCCGCTGCATAACAAAAGCATTGCCGTTTGATTACGGAGCCGGCGTTTCGCTGGGCAGGGCGGTTTCGGTGGGCGTAAGTGTTGCCGTCGGTGTGGCGGTTGGTAGTACCACCCTGATTTCAACAAAAAAGGAAACGCCCTGGTGGCCGTTCAAAATCGGCATCAAGACTCCCGCCGCATTGCGAATGCGCCAATACCCGCGATATGTACCGGGATTATCAGGCGCTTTGAGCGCGACAGAAAGGTCAACTTCATGCCCCGGCGGGACATCGCCCGCAAACGGCTGCGAAACCGGGCCGCTCATTATCTCACCCTGGTCAAAAATCAACTGGTAGCCGCCTGTCCAGGTACAGGTTCCCACATTGCGCAATCGCCAGGTCTTGGTAAAAGTTTGACCAGGCTGCATCACGGCTCCATCGGGAATGGTGACATCGGTAATGAAGCGCGCCAAATCACACAGCGGCGTGGCGCTGGGCGCAGGCGTGGGCGAGAGCGTGGCGGTCGGCAAGTTGGGAGTGGAAGTCTCGAACGCAGACGAGTCGGGAGTCAGCGGGGCGATTAGCTCAGTCGGTTAGAGCGCGTCGCTGATAACGACGAGGTCGGTGGTTCGAATCCACCATCGCCCACCACCCCGGG
>JAWOIR010000145.1:0-3224 GCA_046484545.1 Anaerolineales bacterium | reverse complement strand
ATGTAGATGCTTGCCGCGCCGGTGTTGCCCGCCGTGCGCAGGTTTGTCCAGTATGGCACTTCGCGGTTCGGCGAAAGTTCAGCCAAAATCTTCTTCACCGACGGTTCGAAATAATAGGAAGACATGTGCGGCAGGACAATGGTGTAACTGTCGAGCGTCTCCCCGTGCGCGCGCAATGCGCCTTCCACCACCTCTTTGGAAAGCGGCGTCATGTATTTGGCAAGGATTTTGATGTTCTGGCTTAATATCATTGTGTCGCTGTTGATGTGCATACACAGTGGGGCCTGGTTGGCGAGGGAGCGCGAGTAGGTCCAGTTTACTTTTAGCGAGAGACCCGCTTCGCGCGGCTGCGGCTCGATGAGAAACGCGCCCGCCCCGTCAGAAAGCATGAAGCGCAGGAAGACCGACATGAACCATTTTGACGATTTGACATCCCGCAAAATGGTGGGGAGGTCGTAGACTGTGCGGAACGCTTTCGACCTCAACCCGGTGGAAGCTTGCTCTGCACCGACGCAAATCGCCGCCCTGGCCTCGCCGGCCTTGACCGCGCGCGCGGCGTTGACGATTGCCTGCGCCCCGGATGAGCAGATGCCCGAATTGGAGTTAATTTCAACCGGGTGGCTGAGAATGCCATCCTTGCCCAGTTGGTCGTGCAACAGCGAAGAAATTCCCGGAGCAAGATATGGGGCGTGGGTAGTGCCCGCGGAAAGATAATCAACCTCCAGCGAATCCCGCTCCTGAGCCAGACAGTTTTTGACCGCCTGCGCCGCCAATTCATATAACGAGTGGGTTACATTCTGTTTTTCATCGAGGGCATAGTAGCGCCTTTCGATACCGTTGGCAGAGAGAATCCTGCCCTTGACCCGTCCTTCCCCCAGCACCGTGCCGAGATAACGGGACATGTTGTCGTTGTCAACCGGCTCACCAGGCAGGTAGGAGCCTGTGCTTGTGATATAGCAGTCGCTCATTTAGTCTCCTTGCGCTGGCGCGGCTTGTCTTTTTCTCAAGAGTTCGTAGGCAAACTCGTCGAAGCCGACGTGAAAGTACAAGTACTCGTTGGGGTTCGAGCGGAATGCGTCGTTGTTATAATGCCCGCGGTTGGCGTGGGTTTGCATGTAAAAATCGAGGTCTATCATCGCGTCTTTGTCGTCTGCGCAGATATGTTTCAGGCACCAGAGCAACAAGGAGTCGGAATCAAAAGAGTCGAGGGCGCGTATGCAAGTGTGGAAATCGGCAAAAAGTGTGATGGTGTAAACCACAACAATGACCACGTTTGAAGCCCCAAAAATTTGCAGCGAGTGTTTGCGATTCAATTCCAGAATCTCGCTGCTAAATTTTGCAATATCTTCCGGCGCACTGTTGCGGTAAAACTCGATATTTTCGAGGAACGCGTCTTTGTCGAAACGGTCGAAAATCTCGTAAGATAAGTCGTCGTGGCAAATGGTCAATCCGTGCCGGACAATATCTTCGATGGAATTAACGCTGAAATCCCCATCAATCCCTTTAAGCAATTCTCCCGTACCCTGCCTGCGTTCTGGTGTGCCGGAAAGCAGGTAGCGGTACAGGAGCGGTTCAATCTGCACATGGCGTATCAGCAGTTCAAGGGCTTCGCGCGATGCCAGGTATTTGATGCCGAAGGCAATCACGCGGTCAATTAACCGTCTCTCAAAGCCCAAGGCCCTGCGGTGGAAGATGAATTTTAACGGAACGAGAATAATACGAAGGAAGAAAAAAGAGATTGTAAAGAACGGGCGGATAAAGCGGTAGTCGAAGCGCGACTTTTCTGTGCTGAAAATTTCATTGACGTAATCGGTCACATAAGGAAATTTTTGCATGGCGTTGTTTACCTATAAAAAGATGAATGCGCCGACATGGCGCGCTGTGTTTCGCAAAGGCCGCGAACCGATTTTATGAAAAAATTATAGCATAACCCTGATGATGCAAGCGGCCTTCTTTACGGCAAATATCAGTGAGCGATAAGCGGCGTTATTGTAGCGAATTTGCAAAAATGGTACACTTTTCTCAACCCGCCTGATTCGAATTTAAGGAGTGCCTATGCAACTGACCGGAACCTTCCTCGACGAAATTTCGCACGACATCCCGCACCAGAACTGGGGACCAGCCGAATGGGCCCAGGATTTCGACTCGATGCGCGCCATCGGCATCGACACCGTCATCCTGATTCGCTCCGGCCACCAGCGCTGGCTGACTTACCCTTCAGAAGTCTTAATTAGCCGCGAGGGCTGCCACCGTCCGCCGCTCGATTTGGTCGATTTGTTCCTGACCCTGGCCGAGGAACGCGGCATGGACTTCTACTTCGGGACGTACGACTCAGGCCGCTACTGGGCCGAGGGCGACTTCCAGAAGGAGGTCGACCTGAACCGTGCCGTTGTCGATGAAGTCTGGGGGAAATACGGGACGCGGGCGGCCTTCAAGGGCTGGTACCTGACCCAGGAGGTCAGCCGCCGCACGAAGGGCATTATCGACCTGTACGCCACGATGGGCCGCCACTGCAAAAGCATCTCGACGAATCTGCCGGTACTGATTTCGCCCTGGATAGATGGCGCGAAATCGGTTAGTTCGTATGATGCCGACATCGTCAAAACGGACGCCATCAGTCTGGCCGAGCACGAGGCCGAATGGGGCGAGGTCATGGCGGGCATCCGCGGCGCGGTGGACATTGTGGCCTTCCAGGACGGGCATGTCGATTTCCACGAGCTGCCCGATTTCCTGGCGGTCAACAAGGCCCTGGCCGATAAGTACGGCCTGCGCTGCTGGACCAACTCTGAAACCTTCGACCGCGACATGCCAATCAAGTTCCCGCCGATTAAATGGGAAAAACTGCTGCTCAAACTCGAAGCCGCCAGGCAGGTCGGCATGGAAAAAGCCATCACCTTCGAATTCTCGCACTTCCTCAGCCCCAACGCCTGCTACCCCCAGGCGCATACTTTGTATAAGCGTTATTGTGAGCATTTCAACATCCAACAGCCTTGATGTCATTGCGAGGGGCGATAGCCCCGAAGCAATCTCCGGTTTAGCGAGAGCAGCTCATCAAGTAGTTTTTTCGCTTAATCGGGGATTGTTTCGTCGCGAAGAACGCTCCTCGCAATGATAATTGCAGATTCTGCTCAGCGATTAAACCCCATGCCCACTCCCCAATTACCAATCACCAATTACGCATCCCTATACCGCACCGCCCTGCTCGAAGACGTCCTGCCCTTCTG
>JAWOIR010000089.1:0-2799 GCA_046484545.1 Anaerolineales bacterium | reverse complement strand
CGTATGAAAAGCCTGTATAGAAGGATGAACTGAATCGTTTTTCTAGCCACCGTACAGTTTGCTTCAGTAGGTCGAGTAGCCCCGGTAGGGGCGTATCGAGACCATTTTTCGCCAAAAGTGTCTGTTGGCTAGTCGCTTTTCAAATGGCGTTTTTCTCCTTGCGACCAGAATCGCATTAGTCTGTCTTGTATCTCACCTGGAGTGGCAACAACCTGAAAACCTTTCCAGTGGGATGGGAACAATCGCTGATAGCGCGCGTGGGCAAAACGCTCGTCAATTAGCACGATAACGCCCTGGTCTGTTTCGGTGCGGATGACGCGCCCGGTGGCCTGCAAGACCCGGTTGAAGCCCGGATATTGATAGGCGTAGGCGAATCCGCTGCCGTTCTGGGCGTCGAAATACTCTTTGATTAAGTCCCGCTCCAGGCCGATTTGCGGCACGCCCACCCCGATGATGACCACCCCAATCAGGCGCTCGCCCACCAGGTCGATGCCCTCGCCGAAGATGCCGCCCATCACCGCCAGCCCGACCAGCGTCTCCTGGTTTGCGGCGGAGAAGCGCGCCAGGAATTCTTCGCGCGCGGCCTCGTTCATTGCGCGGTCTTGCACCAGAATCTGGTTTTCGGGCAGGCGTTCCTTGAGAAATTCCAGCACGGCGTTCAGGTAGGCGTAGGAGGGGAAATAGACCAGGTAATTCCCGATGTGGGTCTGGCAGGTGGTCGCAATCGCTTCGGCCACCGCCGCGTAGGAATCGGCGCGCTGTTCGTATTTGGTCGAGATGCGGTTGTGAACGAGCAGGCAGGCATTCTCCTGCGGGAACGGCGATTGGAGCACCCGCCAGGGATGGTCGGCTGCGCCGGTCAGCAGTTTCATAAAGTAATTCATCGGCAGCAGGGTGGCCGAGAAAAAGACTGCCGCGCGACTGCGCTCCAGCCGAGCGGCCAGCAGGGGGGCCGGGTCGAGGCAGAAGAGTCTGGCGCGCAGGTTGGATTGTCCCTGCCGCTCGAAGTAGGAAACGTAGTAGCTGTCAAAATATTCCGCCGTGCGCTGATAGTTGAGGCAGGCGAAGTAAAAATCGAGCAGGGCTGGGCGGAATTCGGTAGACTGGTTCAACGCCAGCCAGTCTTCTGCCTGCTGGCTGAAGGCGCGCACGGCTTTGAGCAGGCTTTCGGGCGGCTCATGCTCCACCAGGGCGGTTTTTCCCTCGGCCTGGCAGGATTTGCGGGTTTCCAGTAAGTTCTTGTTGATGGCATCCAGCTTTTTCGCCAGCGCAGGCAAGTGTGGTTTCAGACTGCGCTGGAGTGCCAGCACGGTTTGCTTGTCCAGTTCGGCGGAGTACATTTCGCGGGCGCGTTCGGGCAGGTTGTGGGCTTCGTCCACGAGGAAGACGTAAGGTTCGTCGTCAAAATCAAAGAAACGGTGCAGGTACACGCGCGGGTCGAAGACGTAGTTGTAGTCGCAGATAATGCAATCGGCCCACAGCGCCAGGTCGAGCGAAAACTCGAAGGGGCAAATCTCATGTTTGCGGGCCAGTTCTTCGATTAGTGGGCGGGTAAAGGCCTGGTGTGTGTCCATTTCCCCCAGCGCTATTTTTACCTTGTCAAAATAGCCGCGCGCAAACGGGCAGATTTCGGGGTCGCAGTTGACCGGCGGGCAAAAGCAGATTTTCTCTTTGGCGGTCAGGGTCACGCTGCGCAGGTTCAGCCCGGCGGCGCGCAGGTCATCGAGCGCTTTTTCGGCCACCGTGCGTCCCGGTGTTTTGGCCGTCAGGTAAAAGATTTTGGCGGCCAGCCCCTGCCCAATCGCCTTGACCGCTGGGAACAAGGCCGCGATGGTCTTGCCCAGCCCGGTGGGGGCTTGCAGGTACAGCCTAGCTTCGTCGCGGATGGTTTTGTAGACATCCACCGCCATCTCTCTCTGGCCGGGGCGGTATTGCGCATACGGAAATTCGAGCGTCTGGATGGATTGATCGCGCGCCGCTTGCCGCGCACTGACCTTGTCGAACCAATCCAGGTAGGCGGTCAGCAGGTTGGTGAAGAAGGTTTCGAGTTCGGGGAAGAGAAAGATGCGCGCGAAGGTTTTTTCTTCGCATGTGTCGATGTGGAAATAGGTCAGGTGGATGCAGATTTCGTCCAGGCCGCGCTGGCGGGCGTAGATGAAGGCGTACACTTGCGCCTGCGCCCAGTGCAGCGGGTTGTGATTCTCACTGACGAGTTCCAGGCTGAGGGTGGTGGTTTTGATTTCTTCGAGGATGACCGGCTCGCGGGCCGGATACAGCCCATCGATTCGTCCGCGCACCTCGAGCGGAACATCCCCACCCTCGACCTGGTAACTGATCACCACTTCCGATTTGTATCCTTCGGGACGGTTGCGCTGCACCTGGCGATGGCCTTTGTTGCCCAACTGGGCGCGGTCACGGCGCTGGAAGCCGCCGGGGGTGATGTCGCCGGATTGCAGTACAAATTCCACCAGGCTGCGGACGGGGATGATGCGTGGTTGGGTCATTTCGGACTCAGTCGACATGATATATGGATTCTAGCATGAGCCGGAGAAAATCGCGTGAAGCGGGTAGAATCAAAGTGATGTACATCCACCTGACCACTCACTCGGCCTACTCCCTGCTCGAAGGCCTGCCGCTTCCATCTGAACTGGCTTGGACCGCGAAAGCGTCTGGAATGTCGGCCCTCGGCTTGACCGACCACCGCACCCTGACCGGCGCCATCGAGTTCGTCCAGGCTTGCAAAGAAGCTGACATCCAGCCAATTCTGGGCCTAGAAATCGACCTGGCAACAGGAGGCCG
>JAWOIR010000068.1:0-9522 GCA_046484545.1 Anaerolineales bacterium | reverse complement strand
TGAGCGCCATTTCGATTTTTTCCTGGTCGATTCCAATCATCTGCGCCAGCACGCCGACATAGACCATGTTGGCGACCAGGTCGCGCAAGTTGGCCGGGATTTCGGTGTCGGCGCGCACCAGTTGTTTAACCGGCATAGGGTAAACGCTGATGTCGTCGCGGTTGATGGTCAGTTTGATGTCATCAGGGTAGAAAAAGGCTCCACCCGGCATGACACTTTCCAGGTCTTGCATGAACGAGCCAGGGTTCATCGCCACCACGATTTCCTGTTCTTCGCGTCGGGCCATAAATCCATCCCCGCTTACACGGATGGTGTACCAGGTTGGCAGTCCCTGAATGTTGGATGGGAACAGGTTCTTGCCGGAAACCGGAATTCCCATCTTGAACAGGGCGCGCAGCAGGGTGTTGTTGGCGGTCGAACTGCCGGAGCCGTTGGCCGTGCCGACCGTAATCGAAAAATCGTTGACAACGCGGTTTGGGGTCATATACTCCTCGATTGAAAATCCTATTCGGATGCGGGGCGATGATAAAGGTGGTAAATCAGGTCAGTGTGCTTGACCAGCGCTTTGTGCCCCTCGTCAAATTTTTTGCTTGAAATCGCCTCGACCATCTGGCGATGATATTGCCATACTTCCTGCAGGTAGTTGATGTCGTTATATACATTCAGCCCAATGGCTTCGTAGGCCTCCCAGTAGGCTTCCAGAATTCCGCTCACATACAGGTTGTCGATGTGGCGAAAGATAGTCAGGTGAAGTTTTTTATGCTCTTCATGCGGGATTTGAATGGGGGTTCCGTTTAATTTTTTTTCTGCGCGCTGCAACAGGTCTTGTAAACTGGCGTGGTCTTCGGGCGTTAGTTTTTCGACAGCTTCATGCCAGTAGGCCGCTTCCAAGTGGCGGCGCAGGTCGGAAAAGGCCAGGAAGTGGGCCGAATCCAAATTCATGGCGTAGGTCAGGCTGTGTCGGATGGTCGGCAGGAAGGAATAGGGCAGGCGGCGGATGCCGATGCGAGGACGCACGTCCACCAAACCGAGGGCGCGGGCCACTTCGAGTTGCTCCCTTAAAGTAGCGACAGAAATGCCCAACTCGAGGCTGAGTTCCGTTAAAGGCGGCAGACCGTTTCCTGCTACGGGATGCGCGGCCAGGTAACGCATAAACTCAGAATTATTTCCTTGCGGGTTACGTTCACGCAACATAAAGACGCCTGTAGGGATGGATTGATAAATTGGATTAATCCGATTATTATTATGAATATATCATTTTCGATAACGGGGGTCAAGATAAAAAATCACCCGCTTTGGGTGATTTTTTATAATCCTGACTTTATGCTTCCTTGATTACTTCCAGCGCCGCCGCTGCCATCAAGGCCGAACCGCGCACCAGCACTTCCTCATCGAAATCGAATTTGGGGTGGTGGTGTCCGTAGTTCAGGCCGCGCGCTTCATTGTTCGAGCCGACGAAGAAATACGTGCCGGGGGCCTTTTGCTGGAAGAAGGCGAAATCTTCAGAACCCATGGTGACATACGGGTTGGTATCGGGTGTTTCGGAGGGGAAAACCGTCCCGGCGGCGCGCAGGACACTGGCGGTGGTGGCCTGGTCGTTGATGACCGGCGGGGTCAGGTCGTTGAGTTCGATTTCGACCTGGCATTGCATGGCGCTGGCGACGTTTTGGACAACTTCCTCGAAGCGGCGGTGGACGAGTGCCCCAACCTCTGGCTCGAAGAAGCGGATGGTGCCGCTCATCTCGACCTGGGGCGGGATGACGTTAAAAGCCTCGCCGCCATGAATGCTGGCTACTGTGACAACAGCCGCCTTCTGCGCGTCCACATTGCGCGAGACAATGCCCTGCAGGGCGGTCACGATTTGGGCCGAGGCCAGCACCGGGTCGATGCTTTGGTGTGGAATGGCCCCGTGTCCGCCCTTGCCGCTGACGGTGATTTTGAAGGTCGATGCGCCCGCCATGACCGGCCCGGCGGCGATGCCAATCCAGCCGAGCGGTTTGCTGTTCCAAATATGAAGACCGAGAGTCCGCACGGGAGCCGGGCCTTCCATTGCGCCTTCTTTAACCATCAATTCCGCGCCGCCCATGCCTTCCTCGGCGGGCTGGAAGACCAGTTTGAACGTGCCGGCGAAATTCTCGCGTTGGGCGTGCAGCAGTTTGGCAACCGTTAGCCCGATGGCGGTGTGACCGTCGTGTCCGCAGGCGTGCATCAGGCCGGGAGTCTGGGATGCGTATTCCGCGCCGGTCTCTTCGTTGATGGGCAGGGCGTCGATATCGAAGCGCAGCATGACCACCGGGCCGGGTTGCGCGCCTTCGATGTGGGCAATCACGCCGGTTTTGGCGATGCCGGTCGAGACCTCCAGGCCTAGTTCGCGCAGTTCGCGGGCAATAATGCCGGAGGTGCGCACTTCCTGGAATCCGAGTTCAGGGTGGATGTGAAAATCACGCCGCATAGTTTGCGTGTAGGGAAATAAAGCCTGGGCTTGGGTGTACAGATCGGTCATAGGGGGTCTCCTGTGTAGGACAAATTGCCAATTTGTCCTACGAAAAATATTCCGGCAATTGCTCGAGCGCTTTGCCCAGGCGCGTGCCGGGCCAGGTAAGCAGTGAGCCGTTCAGCAGGCGAATGCGGTTATTTTTTACGGCGGGCGTTTCAGCCAGCAGGGATTTCAGTTCAGCAACATGGTTTTCGCCGAAGGCAAACGGTTCGTCTGGCAATAGAATCAGTTCGGGCTGCGCGGTGCGAATTTCATCCAGGCTGACGCGCGGATAGCGGGTGTCGCGCCCTTCGGGAGCCTCTCCGGATTCGTTTTTTAAATCCGCTTCGAGCGGGTAGCGGCGTTGTCGGTCAGCAAAGACATTTTCGCTGCCGAACAGCGTCAGCAAGTCGCTGGTGTAGGTCTCGGCGTTGCAAGTCATGTACCAGGGCTGGCCGTCCTGCTGTCCACGCCAGATGGGGCAGAAGACGCGCAGGTGCTCCCCGTCAGCGGCAACGGCGCGGGCAAACTCAACTGATTTTTCGAGCATATCCACTGCCAGGTAGGCGTTACCGCTTTGGAAGATGTCGGCCAGGCGGCGCAGGTCGGCCAGGGTTTCGTCGACTGTCTTGGGAAAGGTCAGCCAGACCGGAATCTTTGCGGCCTCGAGGGCCTGGACAATCGCCGGGGTGTTCTCTTCCTGGCTGGCGATGACCAGTTCAGGCTGCGGGGCCAGGATGTCTTCGATGCGGGCATTTTTCGTCCCGCCGACCTTTTTTAGCGCTGCGACTTTGTCCGCTGGATAGACGCAGTAATCGGTAACCCCGACGACGGCCTGCCCAAATCCGAGGTCGAACAGGCTCTCGGTCATGGAGGGGACGAGGGAGACGATGCGTGTGGGAGGGGTGGGGAAGAACATGGGAAGGATGATTGGAGAATAGAGAATAGAGAATAGAGAATAGAGAATGGATACTACCCTTCGACTACTCCGCCAGAATCAGGCGGCTCCGCTCAGGGCTGGCTTGACACCTGATACCTGATACCCAATTACCGAAACACCAACCGCCTGTACCTTTCTTCGTAGCGCGGATTTTCGAGGCTGCTGTCTTCAGTATGGCGGGCGCGGATGCGTTCTTCGAGTTGGGCCGGGTCGCCGATTTGGGTTTTGTGTTCTTTGATGGCGGCGATTTTGGCGTCCCAGTGTTCAGTCACGTCCAGATTGATATTGGGCTGGCTGGTCAGTGAGACCCAGGCTTCGCGCGGGGTGTGCGGTTCGAGACCTTCGTCCGTGAGCAGTTCGGGAAAATAGTTGTGATTGCCGGCGGCGGGGAAGAGTGCATCCAGCACAATTTGCCCGGCGGCGCGGTGGTCGGGATGGTTGATGCCGTAACTGGTGGATGGGAACAGATTTTGCGGGTCGCAGGTGACGACCACATCTGGCTTTTCCTGGCGGATGATGCGCACCACGTCGCGGCGCAGCGGGATGCTGGGAACCAGATAGCCATCGGGGAGGTTAAACCAGTGGATGCGGGTAACGCCGAAGTGCGCGCCAGCGGCTTCCTGTTCAGCGTGGCGCATCTCACATAATTTTTGCGGGGCAAGTTCGGGGTCGTTCGTTCCTTTGTCGCCGCAGGTCAGCAGACAGTATAAGATTTCATGTCCCGCTTTGGCCCAGCGCGCAAGCGTCGCGCCACAAAAAAATTCCGGGTCATCTGGGTGGGCCAGGATGACCAGGATTTTTTGCCGTTCAGGCCAGGAAAGGTCAGGATTGTTCATTTCGGCCTTTTGGTTGACCTTTTTTGCCCGACTTGCGGAAAGGTTTGCGCCGGCCGGGGCGGTTTTCGGCTTTTTGGCCTGATTTTTGGTTTTCCGGTTGGCCGGTTTTGCGGTTTTCCTGTTGTTCAGCCGGTCGGTTGCCTGGTTTACCGGTTTTTCGGCCTTCCGGTTTGCGGCTGGGGCGGTTTTTTTGTTGTCCGGTTGGGCGGTCGTCCGGTTGGGTGGTTATTTGGTTAACCGGTTGCTCGGTTGGGCGGTTATCTGGCTGGCCGGTTATTGGGTTGTCCGCTTCTAACTCTGCTGTCGATTTGGTTGTTGCCTTTCCACAGTCGCAGCCGCCGCCTTCGTGGCGGTCGCAGGGCGCGGCGGATTTGCGGCGCAGGGCTTCGAGTTCGTCCCAGGGTTCGAGCAGGTCGCGGTGAAATTCCTTCCAGAGCGAGCGCTCTTGCGGGTTTTTGGCGGGTAGTTCAACCAATACGGCATTGCGCATGGGGTATACGTCGATGACCTTGCCCTCGCCTTCGGGACTGATGACACGCTTGTTGCGCTTTGGCAGTTCCTTGCGAGCGGCGACGTATTGCTCGTATTCGTAAATCAGGCAGCAGCGCAGGCGTCCGCACATGCCGGTGATTTCGGAGGGCGTCAGCGAGATGCCCTGCTCTTTTGCCATTTTGATGGAAATCGGGCTGAACTCGGTCAGGAACTTTGAACAGCAGCGCGTTTCGAGGCCGCAGGCACCCATGCCGCCGAGCATTTTGGCGACATCGCGCGGGCCGATTTGGCGCATTTCGACCTGGGTTTCGCTGAAGATTTTCTGCATGTCTTTGCGCAGTGATTTCAGGTCGACCCTTTCGTCTTTTTCGTCGTTCTCGGTGGCGAACATCAGGGTCAGGCGTGAGCCGTCGAAGGAGTATTCGGCGGCGACGATTTTGACCGCCAGTTTGAGTTCACTGGCGCGGGCGCGGCATTCAATCATCGCGGCGGTCTGTTTCTGTGCCCAGGTTTGGCGCAGGAGCAGGTCGGCGGCACTGGCGCGGCGTTCGACCGGTTTCCAATTGCCGTCAGGGGGGCGCACCGGGTCGGCGACTTGTTGGACGATTTCGCCAATCTGTCGCCCGCGCACAGTCTCAACGATGACGTGTTCGCCAACCTTTAATTCATCCAGATGCGAAGCGTCGAAGTGGTAGATTTTGCCAATCTTGCTAAAACGGATTCCGTAAATATTTGGTTGCATGGTTACATTTCAGAATGAAGAGTGAAGAATGCAGAATTCTGAATTCCGCATTCCTCATTCTAATTTATACAATATTAATCGGGACGCTGTTGTCCCCGCTCAGGGCCGAGATGCTGACTTTGGCGGCTACGGCTTCGGCGACGGCGGTCAGGGCTTTGGCGGCGTCGCTTTCAGGGTCGGTGATGACAATCGGCTGGCCCGAGTCGCCGCCGATGCGCACGTTTGGGTTCATCGGGATGCCGCCCAGGAAGGGCACGTCGTATTGTTTCGCCAGGGCTTCACCGCCGCCCTCGCCGAAGACGTCCATCTTTGAGCCGTCGGGCAAGGTCAGGTACGACATGTTTTCGACCACGCCGATGATGGGCACTTCGAGGGTCTTCATCATTTCCAGGCCGCGGCTGGCGTCTTCAATCGAGACGGCCTGCGGCATGGTGACGATGACCACACCGGTCAGTGGCAGGGCCTGGGCCAGCGAGAGCGGCGCATCCCCGGTTCCGGGCGGCAAATCGATAATCAGGTAATCCAGTTCGCCCCACTCGACATCCGAAAGGAACTGGCGGATGGCGCTGTTGAGCATTGGGCCGCGCCAGATGAGCGGCTGTCCAGGTTTTGTCAGGAAGGCCATCGACATCATCTTGACGCCGTAATTTTCACCGGGAATGAGTTTGTCCTCGCGCGGGGTGGGCATACGCGGCACACCCATCATGGTCGGGATGTTCGGGCCGTAGATATCGGCGTCCATCAGGCCGACGCGCGCCCCGCTCTTTGCCAGCGAGACGGCTATGTTGACCGAGACGGTCGATTTGCCAACCCCGCCCTTGCCGGATGCGACCGCAATCGCGTTGCGGATGGGGGCGGTGACAATGCCGCGCATGCGACCATCGTGGGGGACATCTGAATCAAGTTTGACGTGCACGGCTTTCGCGCCAATGGCTTCGACTGCCTCGCGGGCGTCTTTTTCGATTTTGCCTTTGAGCGGGCAGGCCGGGGTGGTGAGCATAACGGTAAAATCAACGCTATCGCCTTCGATTTTGATGTCGCGTATCATACCGAGGCTGACTAAATCCTGGTGCAGGTCAGGGTCTTGCACGTTGCTAAGCGCCGCAAGGACGGCGTCACGGGTAATTTGGGTCATGGAATTGTACCTTTTGGGTTAAAGAGAGTTTGTGGCTGCTAATCGGACTCACAGAGCCTGATTATACCTTGTAACCTTGCACAATCAAAACACCCAGGCCGACGAAAACCAGGCCGGCGATTTCTTTACCGGTCAGGGTTTCACCGAGGAAGACCCAGGCGAGCAGGGCGATGAGCGGCATCATCAGGCTGAGGATGATGCTTGATTCAACCGGGGCCAGCGTGCGTTGGGTTTTATTCCACAGGGTGAAGGCAAAAGCCGTGTTAACCAGCGCCATCCAGACGATGATGCCCCAATCGAGCGGGGAGGGGCTGCCGAATCCATATAACAGGCCGCCGGAGAGCAGCATCAGCGCGGAGCCAATGCCCATGCTGACAAAGGTAATCACCAGCGGCGAAAGATGGCTTTGCAGGTTGATGTGGCGTCCCATTAGGGTTGCGCCCGAATTGGTCACCAGTCCGAGCAACGCGGCGGCAATCCCGATGACGGCCAGCCTGCCTTCGACGATGGGTAAGAAATATAGCAGCGTGCCGCCCAGGGTAATGGCTATTCCGAACCATTGCATTCGACTGGCGCGTTCCCGCCACCAAAAGATGCTCATAATACCCACCATCGCCGGGGAAAGGTTGAGAATCAGGCTGACCATCGCTGCTGGCAGGTAGGCCAGGCTGATGAATTGGGCGCTTTGGGCCAGGCTGTAGATGATGATGCCGAGCATGGCCAGGTTGAGCCAGTCTTTGCGTTTCAGGGAGAACAGGATGGTGCGTTCGCGAGCATTGAAAAGGACAGGCGGCGCAAGCATTAAGGCCGCAATTGCGTAGCGCATCCCGGCAAAACTGAGCGGTGGCAGGTCGTTTCGCAGGCCGATTTTTATCAGCACCCAGGAAGTTGACCACAGGACTGTGACCAGCAAGGCCAGCAGGATGGCGTTCAGGCGGGTTGAGTTCATGGCCAGTAGATTTTACCTGTTTTGCGAAATCCTTGACATTTTCTCTTCGGAGATACTGTGGTAAGTCCCTGTATTTTGGGGTGTGAGCGCGCTTACGTGTGCTCACACCCCAAAATGCGCCCATCAGAACCTTGACATTTCCTCCCGGAAGTGATAAATTATTGCCTGTTGTTAATCTATTTCTAATGAAACGAAAGGAGCGCGTTTTATGTTTAGTAACTTCGCATCGGTTGTTGTTCAAGTCCAAGCATGGGCGCGCCTGCCGTTTTAACGGGAATACTTCCTGAATAAAACCGGCCACGGGTGCGAACATGCCCCGTGGCTTTTTGATTCCCCGATTTGGAATCAAAGGAAAAGGCCGCGCGTTTTGCCGCACCTGCAAAGCGCCAGGCTTGAATGAGACTGCCAGCCACGGGATTTTCCCGCGGCTGGCTTTTTATTTGTATCTATTAGGAAGTGTACCCTTGAACCCTTTGCTTATCCCCGGCGGCCCCGATACGGGCGTCGTCGTCAAAAAAATTACCAACGCTTATACCCTGCGCGCAGGCCGACAGACTTTCGACTGCGTCCTTTCAACGCGCCTGAAACGCGAATCGGATGCCGACCCGGTGGCGGTTGGCGACCTCGTCCGCTGGAACGAAGCCGGGCAGATTGTTGCAGTTCTGCCGCGTCGCAACCAACTCTCGCGCAGGTCCGCCGTCCCGATGCCGGGCGCGTATGCCCATGAGCAGGTCATTGCCGCTAATGTTGACCGGGTTGTGCCGGTCTTTGCCGCCGCCAACCCAAAACCGGCCTGGCACCTGCTCGACCGTTACATGGTCTCTGCCGAGAGCGCGGACATCCCGGCCCTGGCCGTCATCACCAAGATGGATTTGGTCGAGGGCCGGCCCGAAGCGGGTGAAATCCGGTCTGTCGCAGGCGAGTACCAGGCCTGCGGGTACGAAGTCGTCCTGACCAGCGTGGAAACCGGCGCTGGGCTGGATGAGCTGCGCGCGGCGCTGTCCAACGGACTGTCAGTCTTCGTCGGCAAATCCGGCGTGGGTAAGACCTCGCTGCTGAACGCCATCGAGCCGGGGCTGGGGCTGCGTGTCCAGGCCACCAACCGGACGACCGGCAAAGGCCGCCACACCACCACCCATCTTGAAATCTTCGAGATTGAGACAGGCGGAGCGGTGCTGGATACACCCGGAATCCGCGAGTTTGGCCTGTGGGACGTTGACACGGCGGAACTGGCGCTGTTTTTCCCCGAAATGCGCCCCTGGGTCGGCAAATGCAAATTTGGCCTGGGCTGCCAGCATGACCAGGAGCCGGGCTGCGAAATCCGGCTGGCGGTCGGGCGCGGCGAAATCAGTCCCTACCGTTACCAGAGTTATTTGAAGTTGAAGGATGAACCATGAGAACCAGTTTTATCACCCCACGAATTTACACCCGCTCGACGGGTTTGAAGAAAACTTTCGGCGATTTTACCTGTATGAATTGCCGTAGTTTTGTCTGTGCGGATTCAGCCCTTTCGGGTGTGCACAACCGTAACCACTGCCCATACTGCCTGGCCTCGCGCCATCTCGACCTGTTCGAGGCCGGTGACCGGTTGTCGGCTTGTAAGGGCGCGATGCCGCCCGTCGCCCTGACCTGGAAGCGCAGCCTGAAGAAGTACGCCCGCCCCGGCGATGGCGAACTGATGCTGGTGCATCGTTGCCGGGACTGCGGCGGGCTGTCCATCAACCGCATCGCTGCGGACGATGACAACGGGCTAATCCTGTCGTTGCTGCGTGCCTCGGCGCAGGTTTTGGATTCCTGCGCCGCAAGCGGAATTCAGGCTTTGGGCGCGGCGGATTCCCACCTGGTGAAACAGTGCCTGTTTGGGAAAAATTGAATCATGGTAGGGGCGGTTTGCGAACCGCCCCATGAGTATCAAGCTAAGGGGATTTTCCTGATATAGTTTTGGTGCCAAC
>JAWOIR010000006.1:0-7423 GCA_046484545.1 Anaerolineales bacterium | reverse complement strand
CTGCTCCTTATATTTGCGCTGATGCTTTTTGGCAGCGCGGGATGTTCAGCCGTGGAACGATTTTTCCTGTTTATGCCCACCAACCTGCCGCACTTCAACGACCTTACGCCCTGGACAAAGGACGATGGCGAGGTCATCGGCTATGCGCGCGAGGTGGAGTCGCCGGTCAACATCTGGCTGATGCTGCACGGCAACGGCGGGCAGGCTTCCCATCGGATGTATGCGATTGCGTGCTTTTCGGAACAGGATTCGGTCTATATTCTTGAATATCCCGGCTATGGCGCGCGCGCGGGAGTCCCTTCGCGTGAGACTTTTGACCGGGCCGCACAGGATGCCTATCTATTGCTGCGGGAGCAGTACCCGGAGACGCCCGTCTCCGTGGCTGCCGAGTCGATTGGTTCCGGGCCGGCCTCCACGCTGGCGGGTCTGCCCGCTCCGCCGGACAAGTTCGTCCTGATTGTGCCGTTCGACAGGCTGGCTTCGGTCGCAAAGGGTCATTTCCCGGCTTTTCTTATTGACCTGGTTTTGCAGAGCGATTGGGATAATGCAGCCTTGCTCTCGAACTACGCAGGCCCGATTGACATTTTCGGCGCGCAGGACGACACGGTAATTCCGGTCAGGCACGCCAAAGCCCTGGCCGAGGCGCTGCCCGGCGCAAACCTGGTCATCGTGGATGGCGGGCATAACGATTGGTCGCTTGATTGTCGCGTGGAAATTCGAAAATAAACTTTGGAGACACTTCATGTTTCGTTGTGATTATTGTGGCACTCAATTCATCGAACACCAGCCGAATTGCCCGAACTGCGGCGCGCAGGTTCAGGCAAGGATAGGCGGGACTGACGCAAAAGCCGAGGCAGTCGGTGCGCCGAAATCCATCCGCAAACTTTGCGAGCCATTCGACGACGAAGATAGTTTCTACTTTGATGACAGCATTGACGAAAAACGAATGAAGGCCGCGCGTGAACGCTTCAACATTCCGCCGGATGAGAAAATCTGGCTGCTGTATGACAACACGCTGCTCGGCACAAATCGCGAGGGTTTTGCGGTTTGCGAAAGCGGCCTGTACTGGCGCAACGACTGGACTTCCGCCAGCAAGCGCACCTGTCTTTCGTGGAACGATTTTGCCAGCCGTACCATCAGCCTGAAGGAGATGGAAATCAAACTGGGGCGAGGCGATAATATCGGTGTAGCCGGGGCAGGCGAGAAGAAGGTGATGATAGCGATTTTGAACCTGCTCAATGCGCTCAAGGAGGAGGTCTCCTCCAATGCGGCCTGACCCAAGCGCACGCGTTTTACAATCGGACGACACTACTCATGGCAGGGGACTCGTCCTGCCAGCCATCGCCCTGGTGTTGGGACTGGTTTTGTCGTTTGGCTTGTTAAGCGATTACACCTGGGACTATCTCTGGCTCAACATTCTCTTTCCGCCGTTTGTCGGCTTGCTCGGCCTGCTGGTATTTTTCGTGGGCAGGCGGGCGAGAACCCGTGAGCAGAACCGGGCGCGTTTTGTGATGTGCCTGCCGTCCCTGCTGGGCGGGGTTCCGACCTTGCTTGTGACTGCACTGGCAATTGTCCCGCCATTTTTGCTCACTTCGCTCTTTTGGCTCGAAGAAAAAAACAGCGCCATCCTTATCCAGGCGGCGCAATCGCCCAACGGGTTAAAAACTGCCGAGGTGTACTACCTGCCCATTGGCGGCTATATCCGAAACGGCGGCAGGATTGAAGTCCACCTGAAGGACAGCCGGATGCCATTCGTCAAGCGCGATATTTTTACCCTGCGCACCACCAGGGTTGAGGCAGCCCCGCAGGTCTATCTCGTGTGGAAAAACGACAACGAAATCCATATTCCCGAAACAGGCGAGACGATTAAAATAGATACAACCCGCTGGAAACTGCCGCGTATAAAATATTAATTGGTTTTTGTGATTACTTCTTGAAAGGACTCTCTCATGGAACTCTTGCTTGGAATTTTCTCCGCCTTTGGCTTATCGGCCAGCGCCGGGCTGAACGCCTACATTCCGCTGATGGTCATTGCCGTCATTGCCCGCTACACCGACTGGTTCAACTTGCAAGCCCCCTTCGATACCCTGACCAACCCCTGGGTGATGATACTGCTGGGAGTCTTGATTATCCTTGAATTGCTGGCCGATAGCATCCCGGCGGTCAACCACATCAACGACGCCATCCAGACCTTCATCCGCCCGGCAGCCGGGGCGATTGCCTTTGCCTCCTCAGCCCAGGTGCTGACGGATGTCTCGCCGGTGATTTCGCTGGCCTGTGGGTTATTGATTGCGGGCGGGGTGCATACCGTCAAAGCGGCGGCTGTCCGCCCGGCGGTTACAGCCACCACCGGCGGCGCAGCCAATCCGCTGGTCAGTATTGCCGAAAACATCATCGCCACCCTGACATCCATCCTATCCTTGCTCATCCCGGTGTTGATGGCTATCCTGCTGGTCGTCGCCCTGTTGCTGATAGTCAGGTGGTTTATCCACCGAAGCAGCCGCGCCCAGGCAATTTAAGGTTTTTTGGAACTATAGAAATAAATCGCCGCCTTTTTGGGGATGAACACACGTTTGCGTGCGCTCATCCCCAAAAAGGCGGCCTTCTTCATAGCAAATACCAGAGAAAAAAATTTGACGAGATTTGTTTCCCAGAGAAGTGATATCTACTCGATAAAAATTTCGACGTGCTCGCCGTCTTCCTCATCAATCACATCAATAATTTTACCGGTCATGCCGGAGCGCAGGGCCTCCATCACCGAACCCATATCCACACCGTTAATTTCAGATGCAAAATGAGCGCCAATCTTCATCCCGGCGTCAATCAGGTTGAGCGGTAATTGCACGGTGGCTTTTGCGCGCCCGGTTGTCACATCGGTAACGCGTACGCGCAGCCAACGCGCCCCGCCATAACCGCGAGAAGCGCCGGGACTCATGGGCGGACGGCGGCTTTCGCTCAAGGTCGAGAGCAGCTTGGCCCCCTCCTCCGCGCTGATTTTGCCCTCATCAATCATTTTTAAAATTCTCATTCGTTCTTCAGCGGTTGACATCACACACCTCCTACCCAATATAGACGTTCACTTTATCGCCGTCTTCGCCTTCATCCACCTGCACCACAAGCGGCTCAGTGCGGGTGGTATCGTTCATCACTTGCATCATCATCTCTGCCTTTTCGCGTTGGCCGAAAGGCATTGTTCCTTTAAACGTATTCATCAACCAGCGCGCCAGGTTGAGCGGAAAACCAAACAGTATCCGGCCCGGCTTCTTGCCCGGTTTTTGCTGCACATCCACATACACCCAACTCGAATTCTGGCTGATTGCGCCCAGGGTCAGGAGCAAAATTCCCAGCAGCAGGGTTGGGAAGAGCAGGCAGTAAAAGGCAAAGCCCATCGAACTGTTTTGAATCGACTGGTACATTAACCAGGCGATAAAGACGGTCAGGAATGTCCCGCCAAACAGGGGGATGATGTAAAAAGAGCGCACACGCCGCTTAAGACGTTCCACCACCGGGTCGGGTGGAGCGGGCTCCCATTCGGCCTCGCCGCCTGGCTCCGTTTCGACATACGTAATCTCGGCCTCGGCAGCCTCATCCTCGGCCAGGGCCTGCATTAACTTCAGACCTTCCTCGGCGCTAATTTTGCCTTCATCAATCATTTTTAAAATTTGGGCGCGTTCACTATCGGTCATCTCAAACTCCTGTTACTTGCCTTCCAGCGCAGCCAGTAATTTTTCGGCATCTTGCAGACTGATTTTCTTCTCTTGCAGCATTTTCAAAATTGCCAGCCGCTCATCATCGCTAACAGGTTCCGTCTGCGGGCTGGCCGGGCCGCCGAGATTGATATTCACCTGCTTGCGCCCGCCACTGCCCACCGAAAACCTGCGGCGGTGTTCTGCGGCGCGAATTTTCTGTTCGGCGCGGCGCATGGCCGCTTCGGTGCGTCGTTCTACATCTTTCATACGACCTGCCAGTTTCTCGTTAATCCTGCCGCTGATTTTTTCAGCCAGGTTACCGGGGATGCCCGGAATCGGAGGAATGGGTGGAATTGGCGGAATCGGTGGGATGGGCGGCACACCCGGAAAATCGCGCGCGCCCCAGGCGTCCGGTCCAAAATCGGCCATGGACTGCCACTCCTCGGCGTTGTGGGTAATGATAATGTCCGAGCCGGCCACCAGGCGGATGTCCGCCTCGCCGTCGCCAAGCGTACACTGACACGGACTTTGCGCATCGTCCAGGTCGATGCCGGGAAAATCCACCCGAATCGAATCCGTGCCGCCAGCCACCAATTTTAGTTTGGCGCTGGCATCCAGCGGCAGGCGCAATAGAATATCGCTGCCCGCTGTAATGCTATATTTTTGTCCCACAGCCGGGTCGATAAACAAAACCGCGTCGGCCCCGGTCTGGGCGGAGAGCGCGCCGCCAATGTCGCGCGCATACAAATCAGCGCCCACCCCGCCGAGCGAAGCCTGCCCGCTGACAGCCGTCAACGCGACATCCCCACCGACATTGCTTACCCGGCAATCGCCCTGGATGGCGCGCGCGCTGAAATCGCCGCCGATGGAATCTATCGTCAGGCCGCAAGTGCCGTTGACTTGCAAATCGCCACCGACATTGCGGATGACGACCGATTTTTCAACCACACGCAAATCCATATCGCCGGAGACAGAATCAATTTCCAGTTCTGAGCCGCACGGCAGGTAGACAATCAGGTCGTCATCGCTCGCGATGGTGAATTTATCGTCGCCCTGGGTGATGTTCAGTTCGTCGCCGCTGGTTTTGGCGCTGATTTCTTGCCTGTCCCAACCGGTGATTTGCACATCACCATTGACTATTGCAATCTTCACCTTTGGGGAGGCTGAGCAGGAAAACATTTCGTAGCGCATTATTGCTCCTCTCCGCGTAAAATTCGCATGGCGTCTTCCGCGGAAATTTTCCCGGCGTCCAAGTCTTCCAATGTCTGGATGCGGCGCTCCTCGCTCACGTCCGGGCTTTCGTCCTTGCCGGGTTCATAGCCCAGGGCGCGGATAACTTCATGCAAACGGTTGCGAATTGTCGGGTATGAGAATCCCAGTTCCGTCTCCATGCGGTTGATTTTGCCTTCACAGCGGATAAAGACTTCGATAAAATTAAGTTGTTCGTTGTCCAAGTGCGAAAACGGCCCGCCAACAAAGCGACCTTCGATGGTTGTATCGCAGCCATCGCAATGCAGACGGGTGACGACCAATTCATTATCACAGACCGGGCAACGGGTGAGCGAGTTTTTCATAACAACTCCTACTTGAACATGCTTAAGTGTATTTTCAAATTCTTAATATCATTATAGCAAAATAATCAATATTGTCAATAGAGTTTCAATAATAGGTCAACTCAACTCAAAGAAATAAAAACAGCGCGTCAAATTGACGCGCTGTTTAAGACAAAATCGGATTTTATTTGGGCAGGATGGTGCGCGAATCGTCACAATCCTGCTTGCTTGCCAGAAAGCCGACCAGGCTCAACGGCACAAACAGCACAATGAGTGCGAGTAGTACAATAATGATAATCGGGTCCATAAGCCACCTCCTGTTTAATATACGATAAACTAAAGAAAAAGACGCATAAAAGACTGTTTTAGTTCCCTATATTCATTAAAACCCTCTTCATTCAAAAACGTTCATTACAGAATCGTTAATTTCCGATTTGCAAAGTCCAATTTCTCGGAGAACTGCCATGAAAATTATCGACCTATCCCCCGACCACCCGGCCATGCTCGAACAGGCTGCCCGCCTGCTGGTGGACGGATTCCGCGCCCACTGGCCGAATGCCTGGCAGGAGTTGGATTCCGCCCGCGAGGAGGTGAGCGAAGCCCTCGAATCCGGAAAAATCGCCCGCGCCGCCCTGGACGAGGCCGGAACCCTGCTCGGCTGGATTGGCGCGATTCCACAATACGACACTTTCGGCTGGGAACTGCACCCGCTTGTCGTCGCCCCGTCCAGCCAGGGACGCGGCGTGGGCCGCGCATTGGTTGCTGACCTGGAAGCCCAAGTCCGCGCGCGGGGCGGGACAACCATCTACCTCGGCAGCGATGACGAGGACAACATGACCAGCCTTTCAGGAATCGACCTGTATCCGAACGTCTGGGAGCATATCGCCCGCATCCGCAACCTGAAGGGACACCCGTATGAGTTTTACCAGAAACAGGGCTATGTGATTACCGGCGTCATCCCCGACGCGAATGGGCCGGGCAAGCCGGATATTTTGATGGCAAAGTTTGTGGGGAAGAAAGAATAATGGATGTCATTTCGAAGGAGCCGCGTAACGGCGACTGACACATGCCCTGGCAGGCGGTGCCAGGGGAAATCCTGTAAACGGCACAAGGATTTCTCATTGCTGCGCAACTCGAAATGACAATCTTGCTCAAAGGTTCTTAACCAGATACAACGCCCCGCGCTCAAACCCCCGGTCGAGATAATACTTGCGCGTGCCAACCGCCGAAATAACGGCCATGCGTTTGAAACCACGCGCGCGCGCAACCCGCTCGGCTTCTTCGAGCAGGCGCGTCCCCAGGCCGATGTGCTGGGCCGCCCCGCCCATCTCTGCGCCGACGGGCAGCGATTGCCCGTAAACATGCACCTCGCGGATAAGGGCTGCGCCGTCGAGGACGCGCAGGCCGGTTTCGACCCCCTCCCAGCCTCACCCAAATTCCCCGTGAAGAGCGCGGGAATTTGGGGGAGGAGTCATCCCACTTACTCTCAATCGAGGCTGATGTTCGCCGGCACTTTGGGAAGAAGTTTCCTTGCCTTCCCCCAAATCCGGCTGGTTTTCGCTAGCACTTTGGGAAGAAATTCCCTCACTTCCCCCCAAATCCGGCTGGTTTTCGCTAGCACTTTGGGAAGAAATTCCATCACTTCCCCCCAAATCCGGCTGATTTTCGCCGTATTTAGGGGGACTGAGGGGGGCCGGCAAAGACAAGCGCACAAACCCCGCCAGCCCATCTTCCGCTGTATCGAATGAAATAAAATGCTCCTCGGCATTGGCTGCCGGATAGACCAGGTCGGTCAATTTCAGCGCCGAGACATCGACAGTCGCTTTACGCACCTCGCGGCAGCGCACGCACTGACATTTCGTCCCGCGCCGCGCCATCTCGGCGTGGACGTCCTGGCGCAAACTGGTGCGTTTGTTGCCCTCGACCACATTGGTCGAGGGGATATCCCGAATCACGCGGTTGATGCGGCAGTAGCGCGGCACGGTCGGCTTGATGTCGGTAATCAGTTCGACCAGTTCCTCGGTGGTGTAAGGCCGGTACTCGCCGCGCTGCCAGACCTCGTACAGTTCGGCGTTGGCGAGCAACTGGTTGGGGTAAATTTTGATTTCATCGGGGCAGAAACCGTTCCACAGGCGGGCGAAATCCTCGCGGTCGCCCTGCGGGGTTGCGCCGTGCAGGTTG
>JAWOIR010000419.1:0-7238 GCA_046484545.1 Anaerolineales bacterium | reverse complement strand
GTCCTTTGGCTGTGCGAGAAGGACAAGAGAAGCTATTGTTGCTACTGTAAATGGCAGGCCTATCACTATAGCAATGGTGAATGAAAAGATTGAAAAACTGCCTCAATACTATCAGGCATTTGCCGCCCAGCATAAAAAAGAGATTGTGGATGAGATGATCGTGGAAGGAAAGGCGCACAAGGAGGTTCACGTTTGGACCGTGGACGAAGTGCAGACGGCAAAGCAGTATCAGAAACTTGGCGTCGACTCGGTAACATCAAATAAGGCAGGCTGGTTGAAACAGCAACTCAGCCACGAGACAGGTAAGCAAGGATAAGAACAACAGGATCCCGGTCACGCTACAGATACCCTGCCGAATCCGATTGTGAAGCTGTATAGTCAGGAAGCGGCCAGTAGCGGGCATGAGGCTGGCCCATGCGTCATAGCTGCTATGTGACGAAAAGCAGTCGTTAGGCCGATCATGAAATAGGTATACTGTCCCCGGAATTCCGGAATTCCGGAATTCCGGAATTCTGACATTCAGAGGTCTAGGATGCGATGGCCGAAATCGACCCAAAACGGACATGAAAAACCGATTCTCGGTAAGAGACAAACACCACAGAATTTTTCAATGTTCGCAAATAGCGAATTTTTGTTGACATATAGCGAACTCGTTTGATATCCTTTTTCCCGCGTTGGAAAAGGGAGCCTGTCACCAGTTAATTGAGTGGGTTTAACCTACTCGCGGAGACACAGTCTCTACCACTTTGCACCGCTCATGCTGTTGGCTCATGCTACATCGATCCATATAGCCCAAGTGTGTGTACACGTCGTGTGGTGACAACACGACGTGAAAACAGGGGTTTATTGCCAGTCACTCCCGACGTTCCTCTGGTAATGGTGACCCAACACTCAATTCCGGGTGTTGGTAACTAGAGGAAATATGTTTATGAAAATAGACTTTTTTAACGTTGTCTGGCAATCGCTTAAGGAGCGGAAATCTAAGAAGAAGGACCGCAGTAAAACTTGGACACTAATCAAGTGGCTATTAAGGGTTTGTGTTGTTGTTTGGAAGATACTGAAGTTTTTCTTTAATGATGGTGACCCTTCTTAAGCGGTCCCCTGATTTTTTATCAGAGGTTATTATGATCAATCGAGCATTAAAAACTATTCGCCAGTTTCACGGTTTGACTCAGGCGGAGTTGGCTTTGAAGCTGGATATGTCGAAGTCTTATCTGAGCGAAATTGAGTCAGGCAAAAAATCTGTTGGATTTGATTTGCTTCAAAAATACTCTGAACTTTTCGATGTGCCTGTATCGTCATTGGTGTTTTTCTCAGAGAATATTGAGAAGGCAGACTCTATTCCAGAGAAATTTAGAAGCGTTGTCGCCGACAAAATTTTAAAAATCATGGAATGGGTTGCGGTACGAAATGAAGCAAAAGCGGCGTAAGCCAAAAATCATAACCAAGAATAAATCGTACCCTCTACAAGACTCCGTCTTCTACAAACTTTCTAGTAAAAAGCGTTTAGCTAATCTACTCTTGTCTACTCCCCAAGAGCTCAAGTCTCTTGCTGGAATGGACAATTATCGTTGCTTCACTCAAATAAAGAACGGAAAGCCGCGGTTAATCCAAGAGCCGTTACCAAAGCTTGATAAAATCCACTCCAGGGTAGCGAGCTTGTTGTGTCGAATAGAGACTATTGACGGATTACATTCTGGGAAAAAATGCAGATCAAATATTTCCAATGCTCGTGCTCATCTTGGGCTGGGTAAGAAGGTAATTACCGCGGATATCAAGAGCTTTTTCCCTGCAACAACAAGGCAAAGCGTATTTAATTTCTTTTATAACACCATGCAATGCGCACCTGATATTGCAGACCTGTTATCTAAGATTCTTACCTATGATGGACACGTTCCAACAGGAAGTCGGGTTAGTATGCCTCTTGCATATTTTGCAAATAAAAAAATGTTTGACGAGATTGATTCAGCTGCTAATGAGTGTGGCGCCAAGATGACCATTTTCGTTGATGATTTAACATTTTCCGGTGCTATGCTGAAGAGAAGCTTTGTTAGTCGACTAGAAACAATAGTTCAAAAGTATGGGCATAAAATACATCCTTCAAAGACTCGATTTTATGGCGCGAGTGAGGTCAAACTAATTACAGGCGCAGCCATAAAGGGAACTGAGATTGCCCCCAGAAACAAGCACCTAAAACGGTTGCACGGTGAACTGTCTGAATGGCTGAAGAGTCCCTATAAAGATAAAAAACTCACCAATCGTGTTTTAGGACGATTGACATTTATAGGGAGCATAGACCCACGATACAAAGACAAAGCTAGAACTTTTAGAAAAGCTGCATTGAAATAAGTGGGATCAGATGAAACTCAAACGCCCGCTACCTGGATGCTAGCAGACCTCTTCCAAGAAAAGTCGTGAAGTCCGCTTAGGTCGCAGAACAGACGTTATTAACGTAACAACCCCAAACCCACAATAACAAACCTTACCATCTCCCCAGAGAACGTTGGGCATTAGAAAAACACAAATACAAAAGCTGTTCAATCAACGGAAACATCAAATGAAAACGCCAAAAACAATTATCGCATCACTTTTTATATTCCTCGCATTTACCGCTCATGCACATGTTCCATTCCTGAAACCCAATCAGTTCAATGTTATCCATGATCGTTTGCAGATTGAATCTTCCTTTACGGAAGATCCTTTTCAGGCTGATTTTGCAATGGACTCTCCTCGCTTCTCTATAATCGACTATAATGGCAAGCAAACGATAATTTCTCCGACAGCAAAAACCCGTGCCGCCGAATATCTGGAGCCTGTTCTAAACGATAATGGAAGTTACCGTATTAATGCCGGTGTGAGAAAGGGACCGAAGTACAAAGCTCTGGAAACGACTGATGGCAAACTCTACTTTGCTGATGACATCAGGAAGAAGCAGGGCAGGATGACTGAGCTTCAGTATTACAGCAGCGCAGACACCTACCTGGCCAAGGGACAGCCAAACTATAAACCCCAATTGCTCAACAATGGCGTTGAAATCATACCGTTATCATCACCGCACACCATCAAGGCAAATGATAAGCCCAGCTTTAGGGTTTACCAGGATGGGGAACCTGTAGCTAATGCCCGCGTCGTTGTGGCTTACGACAATGAACACTATGTTAAGGAAAACCTGGTGGATCTTTACGACATTGAAAACGAGAGAGAGAATAATCTTTATACCGACAACGACGGGACATTTACTTTTATTCCTGAAAAAGCCGGATTAGTTCTATTGTTTGTCAACATTCATAAAAAAACAGATGATTCGTTATGGGAGAGCTACAATACTTCGCTGACACTAGAGGTAAACTTGTCATCAGATAGCGATACAAATTAGCAACTTGGTTAAGACATATACCTCATCGCCACTAAATAACCACCCGTCCGCATCCGGGTGGTTATTAGGCGTATTAATTAAAGCGGAATTAACAAAAGCAATGGGGCTCAGAGTTGACGACCTGGATGCCCCCCCGAACCATCAGAAATGGCGGCTGCTCTCCACCACGTCTTCCAAGAGCAGGAAGCAAAGCAGTCGCTGCAATTCCCATGAGCCAGTCGTCCGCTATCGGTACACAGGATGGCGGCGGCACAAGTCCACCACCTGTTTGCGCACCCGATCACGCACCGTCGTCAGTGCGCCGCCACCGGCTTCATGCGCATCCAGCACGTCGCACAGCCAACCCGCCAGTTGCTTGCACTCGACCACGCCGAAGCCGCGTGTGGTCACGGCCGGCGTGCCGATGCGCAGCCCCGAGGTGACGAAGGGCGAGCGCGGGTCGTTGGGCACGGAGTTCTTGTTTGCCGTGATGTAGGCGTCGCTCAATGCGGCGTCCGCGTCCTTGCCGGTGTAGGGCTTGGCGGACAGGTCGATCAGCATTAAATGGTTGTCGGTGCCGCCGGAGACGATCCTGTAACCGCGCCTCTGGAGCACGGCGGCCATCGCGCGGGCGTTGGTCACTACCTGGCGCTGGTAGGTCTTGAACTCGGGACGCAGCGCTTCCTTGAACGCCACCGCCTTGGCGGCGATGACGTGCATCAGCGGACCGCCCTGGATGCCGGGGAACACGGCGGAATTAAGCTTCTTGTAAAAGTCCTCGTCCTGCCCCTTGGCCAGGATGATGCCGCCGCGCGGTCCGCGCAGGGTCTTGTGGGTGGTGCTGGTCACCACATGGGCGTGGGGCAGCGGGTTCGGGTATTCGCCGGCCGCCACCAGCCCGGCGACGTGGGCCATGTCCACCCAGAAGATGGCGCCCACCTTGTCGGCGATGGCACGCATTCGCGCCCAGTCCTTGTGACGCGAATAGGCGGAGAAGCCGCCGATCAGCATCTTGGGCCGGGTTTCCAGCGCGATGCGCTCCATCGCGTCGTAGTCGATCACTCCCGTTTCGGGATCAAGCCCATAGGGCACGATCTTGTAGTGGCGGCCGGAGAAATTGGACGGATTGCCGTGGGTCAGGTGGCCGCCCTGGGTCAGGTTCATGCCCATCACGGTGTCGCCGGGGTTGGTCAGCGCCAGGAACACCGCCGCGTTGGCCTGGGCGCCGGCATGGGGCTGGACGTTGGCGTAGTCGCAGTCAAACAGCGCCTTGACCCGCTCGATGGCCAGACGCTCGGCCACGTCCACATGCTCGCAGCCGCTGTAGTAGCGCTTGCCTGGGTAGCCTTCGGCGTACTTGTTGGTGAACACCGAGTTCTGGATGGCCATCACCAGGGGGCTGGCATAGTTCTCGGAGGCGATCAGTTCAACGTGATCTTCCTGGCGGCGTTCTTCGTGCCGGACGGCGTCGGCCAGCTCGGGGTCAAAGTCGGTGAGGGTGAGAGAGGTGTCATACATGGAATGTGTCCTATGGCTTGGCGTATTCGTGTTTGATGGCTTGATCCTGCTCGGGTGCATCCCTGTCCAGTTGCCGGCGCGCATCGTTGTTCAGGTCACTGGCCGACACGTCCTCGAATCCGATTCGGTAGGTAAACTGGCGTACGCCTTCGTGCGTCTGTGTTTCATGGTTGTCGTGACGGCTCGCCAGCGGGGGCAGCAGCAGCTCGGCGCATTGCGCCTGTTTGGTATGGCGCAGCGCCCGCACGACCTGTCGGCACGCCTGGGCGGCGGCTTCCGGCAGGCCAGCCCCGTTGAGCCAATGCCCGGTCAAGGTGGCGCAAAACAGGTCGCCCGTGCCCTTCGGTGCGGCGTCGATGCGCGGATGGATGATGACCTCGGCCCGCCTGCGGGTGACGAGCACCACCTGCATTTCGCCCATCGCCCAGGTATCGGGCGCGGCACTGGTCACTGCGACCCATTGGGTGCGCCCCGTCAGCAAGGTGCGGGCGGCGGCGACCACGGTTTCGACATCGTCCACAGGCAGGCCGGTCAGGTGCGCCAGTTCAAAACCGTTAGGTGTCAAACCGTCGGCCAGTGGCAACAAGTCCCGGCGGTAGGCATCGACCAGACGGGCATCGACATAGACGCCGTGGTCGTGATCGCCCATCACCGGGTCGATCACGATGCGCAGGTCTGTACGCTCATTCAGCTGAGCCCGCGCCCAACGGGCCACGGCGTCAGCCTGTTGCGGGTTGCCCAGATAGCCGACCAGGATGGCGCGCAGAGCATGCAGAGCCCCGCGCGTCGAAAGATCCTGCAGATAGCCATCGAACCATTCGATGGGCAATGCACCGCCGTGCATCGACGGGTAGTGCGGTGTGTTGCTGAACACCACTGTGGGAACAGCGGCTACCGACAACGCCAGCGCCTCCAGGGCCGGAACCGCGACGTTATTGCCCACCCGGCCATACACCACTTGCGACTGCACCGAAACCAGATCCAGCGATAGTGGTCGATATGCTGCGGAGGATGGGTTCTCGTTCATGACGCCCCCCTTGGCGAGCCTGCTTCGATCCCGTCCAGCCAGGCGGTAAACGCCGCCCGTGCCGCCAGCGGCAACTCGGATCGCAGGGCTTGTGCTTCGGTGCGCAATGCGCGCGGGTCGATCCCGGCCTGGGCCAGTTCGCAGGCATGGCCGACCAGCCAGCGTTCGATCCGCTCAGGATTCGCCTCCAGATGGCATTGCAACGCCAACACATGGTGGCCAAGGCTGAAGGCCTGGTTGGCGCAGGTCTGCGTTTCCGCCAGCGGCGTTGCCCCGGCGGGAATGTCGAAGCGGTCGCCATGCCAGTGCAACACCGGGACCTTGCCCAGTGCCGCCAGCGGTGACGCCTCGCCCTCCGGGGTTAGCGTCAGTGGCGCGAAGCCGATTTCCTTGATGCCCATGCTGGTCACACTCGCACCAAGCGCGCGGGCGATCAGTTGCGCGCCCAGGCAGATGCCCAGCAGCGGGCGCCGGTTTTCCAGCCGCTGAACAATCACCGCCAGTTCGTCGCGGATGAACGGGTAGATACCGTCATCAAAGGCGCCGATGGGACCGCCCAGCACCACCAGCAGATCGGCCGCTGCCGCATCCTCTGTGCGCAAGTCATCGGTGGCGGCATCCAGATAGCGCACGGTATAACCGCGTGCCGCGAGCAGCGGCCCCAGTGTGCCGAGGTCTTCAAAGTCCAGATGGCGAATGGCAATGGCGGTTTTCATGGTCGTGACTCCTCTGTGCTGGATTCACCGGGCCAGTAATGGCTGTCCGGCAGGGGGCGAGCGCCGAAGATGGCCTGGCCGACACGCACCACCGTGGCGCCTTCCTGGATGGCGATCTCGAAATCGCCGGACATGCCCATTGACAATTCGTCCAGCCCGATACCGGCAGGCGCGCTCTGCCGCAGCCGGTCGCGCAAGGTTCGCAGCAGCACGAAACACTGGCGCACCCGTCCGGCCTCGCTGGAGAACAGCGCCAGCGTCATCAGCCCACGCACGCGCAGTGCCGTGAACGCAGGCAGTTTCTGGATGAAGGCCGGCATGTCTTCGGGAGCCAGGCCGTACTTGCCGGCTTCACCGGAGGTGTTGACCTGCACAAAAACATCCAGCGAGCGCCCTTCAACTTGCAGACGGCGGTCCAGCGCCTCGGCCACGCGCAGGCTGTCCAGCGCCTGGAACTCGGCGGCGAAGCGCGCCACCTGCTTGGCCTTGTTGGTTTGCAGATGGCCAATAACCGACCAGCGCAGGTCGGTCAGATCCTGCATGGCTTCCCATTTGCGGTAAGCCTCCTGCACCTTGTTCTCGCCCAGCATCCGGCAACCCGCCGCATGGGCCATGCGCAGGC
>JAWOIR010000087.1:0-4815 GCA_046484545.1 Anaerolineales bacterium | reverse complement strand
AGGATATTCCACGTATCTGGCGTTCTGTCGTCTGGGCATTGTTGATTGCCGGGGTCTCTACAGGCGTCTTGTCCTCAGCCTTTGATACGTTCTGGAGTATTCTGGGAGGGCTTTTCATTGGGTTGATTTTCCTGTTATTTGCCGCATTGATTGGTAACGCGCTTGATACGCGCGATGAAATCAAGCGACTGACAAAATAAGTGCAAAATTGAGCAAAAGCCGTTGCTCTTTCGCGCAACGGCTTTTTTGTTGGCTCTCTGGGAGTTCCCCTGGTATCCCCCCCCCGCATTTTGGGGTGTGAGCACCAGAGAACCCTTTGTTTTGACTTAATCAGTACTTCACGTAGGTTAAAAGAATTTCCGATTTTTGGTGTGTGTCGCGAACTATTGATATACCGACGGAGTCAAATGTTTAAACCAATTCGCTGGAAAACTTTCTGGCGCGATTTTATTGTCATCCAGGCCGGATTCTGCTTGATGGGGTTTTCGATTGCTGCGATGATTCGCGCCAATCTCGGCACAAGCGCGTGGGCTGTGCTGGAAGTCGCGCTTTCACAAATAATCGGTATCACCACCGGCACGGTAACGGTGCTGATGGGTTTCCTGGTGCTTTCGGGCGCGCTGATTATGCGCGAAAAAATCGGCTGGGGTACGCTGGCGAACATCCTGAGCATTGGCCCGTGGATAGATGTGGCCTTGTGGCTGATTCCCCCGGTTTATTCACCGCTTGCGCTGCAAATCCCGATGCTCTTAGGTGGCATTCTCGGCATGGGACTGGGCAGCGCCATCTATATCGGTGTGGACGCTGGAGCCGGGCCGCGCGACAGCCTGATGTTGGCCATCCGTCGCACAACTGGAGTTAGCATTCGCCTGGCACGCGGGGTCATCGAGGTGACTGTGGTCGCGATTGGCTGGCTGCTGGGCGGTCCCGCCGGGATTGGGACGCTGGTTTTCGCCCTGCTGATTGGGCCATCGGTGCAGGCGGGGTTCAAACTGCTCAAGGTCGAGCCACACAAACCCATCGAGCCACAGGTTGTGGTGGAGGATTAAATCAAAAACCATCCCTGAAATTTCATCGGGATGTTTTTTGATTCTCTGATATTTGCCGTAAAGAGCCTGGCTTTTGATTGTTTACTACTGTGGACTGATAATTACCATAGAGGCAGACTTCAAGGCCGAGCGAATCATCAGGAATTCGGTGATATTTTCGGCATTAATCAGCCCAACCAGTTGCCCGGCATGAGTAACCGGCAAAACCGGCACGCCGCTTTCGCGGATGCGCATCAAGGCGCTTTCGACCATCTCATAAGAGTCTACTTCGGGCAGGTCGGAGCGCATCACGCTGGAAACGGGGATATTTTGCCCCTGCTTGGTCAGCGCAGACAGGAAATCATCGCGGGTGACAACGCCCAGCACGCGGCCATCTTCGACAACCGGAAAATCGTGCTGTGACCCGGCTAAAATCAGTTCGCTCATGTGCGAGAGCGGGTCATGGGGCGAAAGGGTCTGGTAATCGGTCAGCATGGCGCGGGTAACGGGAATTCCGCCCAGGGCGGTCTTCATCTGCACCATACTGGCTTCCTGCGAAGCGCCCACCCAGACGAAGAAGGCGATAAAGAGCAGGAATGGATTGGTGAACAGGCCAATGAAACCAAACAGGAAGGCCATGCCCTGGCCGATATTGGCGGCAATCTGCGTGGCGCGGACGTACTCCATGTTCATTGCCAGGATGGCACGCAGTACGCGTCCGCCATCCATCGGGAAGGCCGGCAGCAGGTTGAAGGCCACCAGCCAGATATTAACAATCATCAGCCGCTCGACGAAGGAGCCAGTCGTCAGGGATAATTCGCTGAGCGGTACCAGGCCGTTGGTGATGAGTAAAAAAAGAAATAGGCCTGCCGCGATGACCACATTAACCGCCGGGCCAGCCAGCGCCACCCACAATTCCTGGATGGGCTTTTCGGGCATGCGCTCCAAGCGCGCCACCCCGCCAATCGGGTACAGGGTGATGTCGCGGGTGCGGATGCCGAAGCGGCGGGCCGTCAGGGCGTGTCCATATTCGTGCAGGGTGACGAACAGGAACAAGAGCAGGATGAAGGCGACTCCTTCCAGCATCGCCCAAATTGTGCCGCCCATTAACCAGTAACTCAGTCCAAACCAGCCGACAATCAACAAAAACGTGGCATGGACAAAGACGTCGATGCCCGCAAAAGTTCCAAGCTTCCATTGCCATTTCATCGTCTTTTTCTCCTGTAAAGGTCTCATTGAGAATTCCAGTAATAAGTCCCGTATTTTGGGATATGAGCTTGCGCATTCAAACCCCAAAATACGGCCTTCTTTGCGACAAATATCAAAGATGTAAAAACCTATGCTATTATTTTACGATGAATATATTAGAAAAATGTTGTAAAAATTAAGTCGAAATATCAGAAAATCCCACCTTAAACAAAAAAAGGCGACCCGACGGGTCGCCCTTACGCTAGATAATCCCAATCTCCTTGCCAGCTTTCTCAATGACATCCATCGCGTACTGGATTTCGTCAGTCTCGTGCGCGGCGGTGACAGTCGAGCGCAGGCGAGAGAGTCCTTCGGGCACCGCAGGAGAAACCACCGGCAGAACAAACACGTCGTTGCGTTGGCAAGCCTGGGTCAGGGCAAAGGCGCGTTCGTCGGTGCCGCACAAGACCGGCACAATGGCCGTCTCGGTCAGCATAGTGTCAAAGCCCATGCCTTTCAGCCCGTCGATGAATTGGCGAGTGTTCTTCCACAGTTTTTCCATGCGCCAGGGTTCATCGAGGATGACCTTGAAGGACTCCATGGCGGCGGCCGCCTGGGCCGGCGGCAGGGCAGCAGAGAAGATGTAAGCCCGCGAACCGTGACGCAGGTAGTCAATGAGTTCCTTCTTGCCGGCCACGTATCCGCCGACCGAGGGGATGGTCTTGCTGAGTGTGCCCATCTTGATGTCAATCGCACCAATCATGTCGAAGTGTTCTTCGATGCCGCGCCCGGTCTTGCCAAGCACGCCAACCGAGTGGGCCTCGTCCATCATCAGGTACGCGCCGTATTTGCGGCACAGCGCCACCATGCGCGGCAAGTCAATGATGTCGCCATCCATCGAAAAAACTGAGTCAGCCACGACCATCTTGGTCACACCGTCGGGGACCTGTTGCAAGCGCTTCTCGAGGTCATCCATGTCGTTGTGGCGGAAACGGCGAAATTCCGCACCCGACATCATACAGCCGTCAACAATCGAGGCGTGGTTAAGTTTGTCCGAGATGACGTAATCCCCCCGCCCCATCAGGGTTGAGATAGCGGTCAGGTTGGTGGCGTAGCCGGAGGTGTAGGTAATGGCGTCTTCGGCGTGTTTGAAATCGGCAATCGTCTCTTCCAATTCACGGTGCAAAGTTAGTGAACCAGCCAGTGTGCGCACACCGTGCGTTCCGGTTCCATATTTGTCCACAGCGCGTTTGGCGGCTTCGTTAATACGCGGATGACCAATCAATCCTAAATAACTATACGAAGCATACATGCTCATATCGCGGCCATTCACGAGCACCCGCGCCCCGCCGCGAATTTCTTCTATCGGCTGATTGTAAAAATACAAATCGTGGTCGCGCATCGCATCGACGCGCTGCTTGAGAACAGCCATGCGCCGGGTCAGGGAATCATCATTCTGGAAATCCATAATTGCTCCTTTAGTGCAAGAATAACGCACCTAGTTTAGCCCAGGCATGGATTTCTGTCCAGTAAAGAAACAACTTATGCGCGAATCATCGTCAGCAACATCTTAAAGGGCTGGTTCGCTTTCAACGCATGGGGTTGGTTGGCAGGCATAACGATGGCCTGGCCGCTCTCGACGGTGAAAAACTGGCCAGAGATGGAAACCTCCGCACTGCCATCCAGGACATGCACGAGCGCGTCAAACGGGGCAGTATGCTCACTCAGGGCCTGACCAGTGTCAAAGGCAAACAGGGTCACATTTCCGGTCTCGGCTTTGGTAATCTGACGGCTGACAATGCTGCCATCCTGATAGGTAACCATTTCGACAAAATTAAGAACTTGGGCAACAGGGGCTGTAGACATATTTCTTTCTTCCTTTCTCTTTCTGCACTTATATCACACCTGTCCTAGATGCTACTGTGCCAAAAGTTACGGTTCTCTGATATTTGCCGTGAAGAAGGCCGCATTTTGGGGTATGGGCGCGCGTACGCGCGCCCATACCCCAAAATGCAGGGGCTTACCACGGGAACTCCTAAAGAACCTTTGAGAATTCCCGCGATAAGTCACAAATTTGTAGTAAACTTTCTCCGATTGAGCAAAAATTACTACCAACTGTCTTATCTGTGTATGGCCGCTTCGCGGCCCACAAGAAAAACCCGGAAATTTGATGTTCATGTTTGCTTCGCAGACATGAACATCAAATTTCCTGCTCTCCTCGGTAGGCGGCATGTGCCGTGCCACACCAATTAGACAGTCAGGGGGTATGAGCGCGCATATCTGGCGCGCTCATACCCCAAAATACGGGCTTCCTGACGACAAAAACCAGAGAGGGAACCAAATAAAAACCGAGGCGTAAAAGAAAAATGGACATAACAGCGATACAAGAAGAATGCCTGACTTCTGAACCAGAGATGATAAAAAAAGATGCGCCATCCCTTGCAGCCATTATCCCCGCATTTAACGAATCAAGGCGAATCCGGCAAGTAATATCTGCCTTGCAAAATTCAAGCTTATTATCGCAAATTATCGTTGTAGACGATGGCTCAACAGATGGAACAGGTGATGTTCTGGAAAATCACGCCCTCACGGATGAGCG
>JAWOIR010000031.1:0-12134 GCA_046484545.1 Anaerolineales bacterium | reverse complement strand
AGGCTTTTAGTGCGGCTGCCAGCGCGATTGCGCAGTTCGAGCCGGTCACGATTGGGGTCAATCACAGCCAGTATCAAAACGCCCGCCAAATGTTGCCGCCTGAAGTTCGCGTTATCGAGTTATCGAGCAACGACGCCTGGATGCGCGATGTCGGCCCGACGTTTATCCCAAATGGGCAAACTGTGCGCGGCATCGACTGGATTTTCAACGCCTGGGGCGGTTTGTATAACGGGCTGTATTTCCCCTGGGATTTGGATGATGCGGTGGCTGGAAAAGTGCTCGAAATCGAACGTGTCCCGCGTTATAAAGCCCCGTTGGTGCTGGAGGGTGGCTCGATTCATGTCGATGGCGAGGGGACTTGCATCACTACCGCCGAATGCCTGCTCAGCCCGGGCCGCAACCCGGAGTTGTCGCAGGCTGAAATCGAGAATACTTTGAAAGAATACTTGAACGTCGAAAAAGTGCTTTGGATTCCACGCGGGGTCTATAACGACGAGACCACAGGGCATGTCGACAACCTGGCCTGCTACCTGCGCCCCGCTGAAATCGCGCTGACCTGGACGGATGACCAATCTGACCCACAGTACGAGCGCTCCGCCGAGGCGTTCGAGTTCCTGATGTCGCAAACCGATGCCAGGGGGCGGCGATTAACCGTTCACAAGATTCACCAGCCCGGCCCCATCCTGATTACGCCCGAAGAAGCCGAAGGCGTGGACGCAGTCGAGGGGACGCTGCCTCGTCAGGCTGGCGACCGGCTGGCGGCTTCGTATGTTAATTTTTACTTTTGCAATGGCGGCGCGATTGTCCCGACCTTTGAAGACCCGCACGATGCCGCCGCACTGGAGACGCTCCAGAATCTGCTGCCTGAGCGGCGCGTGGTCGGCGTCCCGGCGCGTGAGATTTTGCTGGGCGGAGGCAATATTCATTGCATTACGCAGCAGGTGGTGGGCGTGTAGAAAAGTCAAAAAGTGAAAGTGTTGGCAAACAACTCTTTCACTTTTTGACTTACTCAACTATTACCCTAAATTCTCAACCGCCATCCGATATTGTTCTTCGATGCTTTTGGTACTGCTAATCCGCAGGCCCAAATCGTTCAGCAAACCGTCTTTCAGGCCGTAAATCAGGCCGTTGACGGTTATTTTTTGTCCGCTTTCCCAGGCGCGGCGCAGGATGGTGGTTTGGGCCACGTTGACGGCTTGTTCGATGACGTTGAGTTCAGAAAGCCGCGCCGATTGGGCGGAAAACTTCCCGGCGCTTTTAATTAATTCCCTGTGCTTGTTGCGTATATCCTGAACATGCCTGAGCCAGTTGTCTATCAGCCCATACTGGCTATCGCGCAGGGCAGCCTCAACGCCGCCGCAGCCGTAATGTCCGCAGACGATGATGTGTTCAACTTTTAGCACTTCGACGGCGTACTGGATAACTGATAAACAGTTCAGGTCGGCGTGGACGACCATGTTGGCGATGTTGCGATGAACGAACATTTCGCCGGGCATCAAGCCGGTCAGTTGGGTGGAGGGCACACGGCTGTCGGCGCAGCCAATCCACAGGTAGCCGGGGGCTTGCTGAGAACTGAGCCTTCCAAAAAAGGACGGGTCTTTGGCGGTCATGGACGCGGCCCAGGCGCGGTTGTTTTCCAGCAGGGCTTTGATGGTTGGCATGGTTTGCCTCCTTATTTGGGGAAAATAATAGAACGCGGATTTGACTGATTGGGCGGATTGTCGCGGATTTTTTATGATTTTATCTGCGGAAATCCGCCAAATCAGCGTTTGTCCGTGTTCTATTGCCTGTCCCGAATCGTGGCCTTCATCTTTTCCAAATCGCGCTTCCAGGTTTTGAACATGCGGCTCATCAGCCAACCCTGGTCGCCGCCCCAGGCGTTGATGGCGCGGCGCAGGCTGTCGAAGCCGCTGGGCGGTTGGGGTAGGGGCAGGGCGGGGGCAAAATCGACGGCGCGGCCATCCAGATTAAAAGTAGTGCGGCTGGTGCGTTCGATGGCGGGTTCTGCCGTCAGCCAGGCGCGGACTTGTTCGCGCTCGGCGTCTGTCCACCAGTGGGGCATGTCGGAGGTGGCTTTGAACTCGCAGATGTGGGTCATGTCTTGCAGCAGGGTCTTTTGCTTGGGGGTCAGGCTGCATTCGACCGAGCGGAAGTAAGCCACATCCGGGTCGGTGTGGACGAGCGGTTTGAGCCACAGGCGGTTGAGCGAGGTGCGCAGCCCGTTTTGCACGCCAGGGGTCGTCTGGTTGTAGAGCAGGCGGCTGTCGCGGTCTTTGTCCCAGTAGTTGGCGACATCCGGCCCGATGCGCATGGCATCGCACAGCCCGATGGAAGGCAGGATGGGCGCGCCGCAGGCCAGGAAGTAGGCATCGACGCCCATGGCTTCGCGGATAACCTGTAAGCCGTGGCGGTAGGCGGCTTCGCGCGGCATGTCGATGTGGCGTTTTCCGGGTAATGCGCCGGCGTACAGGAAGTCGAGTTTCAGGTAGTCGTAGCCCCAGGCGCGGACTTGATTCATCGTTTCGGCCAGGAAGTTCAATGCTCCGGGGTGGGTGGTGTCGAGGGCGTAGAGTTGTTCGCCGAAGTTGAAGCCCGCCGAGACTAGTTGGCCGTCGGCATCTTTGAGTAGCCAGTCTTTGTGCTCGCGGTAGACGCTGGAGGATGGGGTTACCAGCAGGGGCGCGAGCCACAGCCCGGCGCGGCGTCCAGTGGCTTTGATTTTATCTGCCAGGGCGGCCATGCCGGACGGGAATTTTTCGTTGGCCTGCCAGTCGCCAATGGAGATTTGCCAGCCGTCATCGAGTTGGAAGATGTCGAAGGGCAGGTCGCCGAGTTTTTCGAGCGTGTCGTGCAGGATTTCTTCGTCAATGGCGTTGTACAGGCTGTACCACGAGCACCACACACGCGGGGCTTTTTCGACGTTCACTTTACCGAGACGCTCGGCCAGCAACTCAGCGTAGCGGGCGAAGACTTCGTCTTCCTTACCGTAGCCGACGAACCATTCATGTTTGGCGTCCGGTTCTTTGCTGATGGATTCGTACCAGCCTTGCAGCGCCCCACCGCGCAGGGCGACGTGCGCTTCCAGGCCGAGCGCGCCAAGCAGCAGGATGTTGTCATCGTCCATTTCGACTGCGCCGACCCATGAGCCGTTGGGGTTGGGGTTGTAGGCATAGACCGGGTCGATTTGCATCGGGTGCAGCGAAACCGGCTTTTGGAGCGGGATGTTTTGTGTCGGGGCGTGCCAGGCGGCCAGGGACCAGGACTGCCATCCATGACGGTAGTAACAGCGCGGCGTGGGGGGAGTCTGAAGCGAGCAGGAGGCGGCTTGCAGGAGGGTTCCGCCGGGGATTGGCTGGGCGGCCTGGGCGGTGTATTCGATTTCGATTTTCCCAAATGAAAGGGTGGGCATGGTGTCTCTCCGGGTTTAATTTTGCGGGTATCTTATCATTTTTGTTGTTTTTGTGTTAGCCTTGAATTGGGCGCGTTTTTAGGTATAATTGTGTAAAAGGCTGTGATGAAAACGAGTAGGCCCGGATGTACTGCCAGCGACCCCGGAAATGGTGTGAGCCGGGGCAGGATGCCGCGCTGAAAATCCTTTCGGAGCCGCGCGCTGAAAAGCAGTTGCCAGCAAGCAGTATTCAGTGACCAGTAAAGTCAAAAAACTGGATACTGACCACTGAAAACTGGATACTGAAACAAGTAAGCAAGCCGGAGGCCCACCGTTAGTGGGGCAGAGGGATGATTGTCCCTTGCCGAGTGCTTGCGAGCCTTAAGAGGTGAATGCAGGAAATCCGGGTGGTACCGCGTGAGTTTTGCTCTCGTCCCAGGTGTGGACGGGAGTTTTTTTGATGCTCGAAGTTCGATATTCGCTATTCGATACTCGAAAATTGAGCAATCGACTGCCGAATTATCGAATAACGAGTTATCGAATTATCGTACCTGGAGGTGTGAATGGCGTTCCAACCTGTATCCCCAAAATTGGATGCTCCCTCGCTGGAAGAGGGTGTGTTGAAGTTTTGGAAAAAAGAGAAGATTTTCGAGAAGACGACCTCAACCCGCGAAGGCGGCCCAGAGTATGTTTTCTACGAAGGCCCGCCGACGGCCAACGGCAAACCGGGCGTCCATCATGTGTTGGCGCGCGCGTTTAAGGATGTTTTCCCGCGCTACAAGGTCATGCGCGGCTTCCACGTTTCGCGGCGCGGCGGCTGGGACACGCATGGTCTGCCGGTGGAGATTGAAGTCGAAAAACGGCTGGGTTTTACCAGCAAGCAGCAAATCGAGGATTACGGCATCGAGAAGTTTAACGACTTGTGCCGCAAATCGGCTTTCGATTACATCCAGGATTGGGAACGCCTGACCGAGCGTATGGCCTATTGGGTGGATTTGAAAACTGCCTATGTCACATTTACCAACGACTATATGGAGTCGGTCTGGTGGTTGCTGCGTCAGATGTGGGACAAGGGCCTGCTCTACCAGGGCTTCAAGGTTGTGCCGTATTGTCCGCGCTGTGGGACGCCGCTTTCAGACCATGAAGTTGCCCTCGGTTATGATACCGCTACCGACCCCTCTGTTTTTGTCCGTTTACCGCTGGTGGATGAATCTGGCACTTCGCTGTTGATTTGGACGACCACACCCTGGACTCTGCCTTCCAACGTGGCGGTGGCGGTTGGCGAGGACATTGACTATGTCAAAGTCGAGCGCGCGCATGAGGAGGGTGGCACGGAAAAGCTAATCCTGGCCAAGGCCTTGCTCGAAAAAGTTTTCCGCGACGAGGAGGTCAAAGTCCTTGAGACTTTCAAGGGTAAGAAGTTGAACGGGGTGCGCTACCAGCCGCTCTTCACCTTCCTGCCGCCCGATAAGCCCGCCCATTACGTCATTTTGGGCGACTTTGTCAGCACCGAAGATGGAACCGGCATGGTGCATATCGCCCCGGCTTTCGGCGCGGATGATATGCGCGTGGCGATGGAGTACGATTTGCCGGTCATTATGACGGTCGCTCCGGACGGGGCTTTTATCCCGGAGGTGACGCCCTGGCGCGGTCAGTTTGTCAAGGACGCCGACCCGTACATCACCCAGGATTTGCTCCATCGCGGCCTGCTTTATCGTTCCGAGACCTACGAGCATACTTATCCGTTCTGCTGGCGATGCACGACCCCGCTGCTGTATTATGCTCGCGAAGCCTGGTACATCCGTACCAGCCAGTACAAAGACATGATGGTTGATTTAAATCAGGGTATCAACTGGGTTCCTGAGCACATCAAGGATGGTCGTTTTGGCAACTGGCTGAGCAACAACATCGACTGGGCACTCTCGCGAGAACGCTACTGGGGCACACCCCTGCCGGTTTGGGAGTGTGAATCCTGTAAGCATCAGCACTGCATCGGCTCGCTAGCCGAACTCTCGCAACTGACTGGGCGTGACCAGACCAACCTCGATATGCACCGCCCGCATGTCGATAAAGTCCACTTTGCCTGCCAGGAATGTGGCGGAAAGATGACCCGCGTCACCGAGCTGATTGATGTCTGGTTTGATGCAGGTGCGATGCCGGTTGCCCAGTGGCATTATCCCTTCGAGAATCAGGAAGCCTTCAAGAGCCAGTATCCTGCTGATTACATCTGCGAAGCAGTCGACCAAACCCGAGGCTGGTTCTACTCCCTGCACGCCATCAGCACTCTGTTGTTTGAGCAGGCTGCCTATAAAAACGTCATCTGCCTGGGCCTGATTCTGGACGGCGAGGGCTACAAGATGTCGAAATCGCGCGGTAACATCATCAACCCCTGGGACGTGCTGACGGTCAACGGAGCCGACGCTTTCCGCTGGTACCTCTACACCGCCACTCCGCCCGGAAACGAGCGTCGCTTCTCGGTTGATTTGGTCAGCGAAGTGCTGCGCAACTTCACCCTGACGCTCTGGAACGTCTATTCCTTCTTCGTGACCTACGCCAACCTGGACAAATGGCAGCCGGGGCAAACGGACAATTTATCCTACTCGAAACTCGATAAATGGCTGCTCTCGGAACTGAATGTCCTTGTCCGCGATGTGACGGATGCACTCGAAACTTACGACGTGACCGGCGCGACCCGCCCGGTGGAGAAATTTGTCGAGGTGCTTTCGACCTGGTATTTGCGCCGCTCGCGCCGCCGCTTCTGGAAGTCGGAATCGGATTCCGATAAGCAGGCCGCTTACGCCACCCTGCACACCGCGCTCGTCACCCTGGGCAAATTGCTTGCGCCGACCATGCCCTTCCTGGCTGAGGAACTGTACCAGAACCTCGTCCGTTCGCACGGCCCGGACGTGCCCGAATCGGTTCACCTGGTCGAGTGGCCCGCCGCCGACGTTGCCTTGATTGACGAATCCCTCAACCGTGACATGCGCCTGGTCATGCGCCTGGCTTCGCTCGGACACGCTGCGCGCGCCAAAGCCAATCGTAAAGTGCGCCAGCCGCTCTCTGAAGCCGCCTTCTCGGTCGGTAACCCGGACGAGCGCCGCGCTGTGCATGACTTCGATGACCTGCTGACTGATGAGTTAAACGTCAAAAAAGTGCGCTTACTGGACGCCTCGACTGAAGCCGTTTCACACTCAGTCAAGCCGCTGCCCAAGCAATTGGGGCAGAAATACGGCAATAAATTCCCGGCCATTGCCAAGGCCATCCAGGCCATGAGCGCAGAAGAAACCGCCCATATCTTTGTCAGCGGTCAAACACTCAAAGTAGAAGTTGATGGTGAAGCCTACGACATCCTGGCCGATGAGGTCGAGGTCAAGACGCTGGCAAAGGAAGGTTTCGCGGTCGCCGAAGACGGCCCCTACGTCGCCGCGCTGGTGACTGACTTAACGCCTGAACTCGTCCGCGAGGGGCTGGCGCGTGAGTTTGTGCGTCGCGTACAGGATTTTCGCAAGACGGTCGGATTTAACGTCTCTGACCGCATCCTGCTCTATCTGACTGCCACGCCGGAACTGAAAAAGGCCATTGAAATCCACCGCGAGACCATTATGGCTGAGACGTTGTGCGTCGAATTGCACTTCGCCCAATCGTTGGTGACCTCCAAGATGCAAATCGAAGAGTTTGACGGTGAACGCGTGACGATTGCGATGGTCAAGGCGACTACGCTGCTGTAGTTACAAATCTTCAAGACAAAATTTGTCGCAGGGTTTACAGAGATGTTAAGTGTTTGCTTCTCTGTGCGCCCTGCGGCAGTTTTTCTCTTGTGACGAGTATAATTGCCCCATGCTGATTATTAAACCTCCTTCCAACCTGTTGGTGCGCAAAGCCCTGGCGATGGGCGTGCATCTCTTTACAGCCACCGGCGCGATTTGGGGCCTGCTGGCCCTGGTTGCCATTTTCAACCACGAATGGCGCATGGCAATCTTCTGGATGATTTTGGCCATGCTCGTGGACGGATTTGATGGCATGTTGGCCCGGTGGGCCGATGTCAAGACCTATGCCAAAAACATTGACGGGGCATTACTTGATAACATCTTGGATTATCTCAATTATGTTGTTGTTCCGGCCCTGTTTCTGGTCAAGGCCGAGTTCCTGCCGGAGCCTTTTCGCTGGGTTGGCGCTATTATGATTTTGCTGACATCGGCCTACCAGTTTACCCAGGTGGATGCCAAGACCGACGAGAGTGACGAGTATTTCTTCAAAGGTTTTCCATCCTACTGGAATGTGATGGTGCTTTATATGCTCTTGATGGGATTGAATCCCTGGCTTAATCTGGGGTTTTTGGTCTTTTTCAACATCCTGGTCTTTGTGCCGGTTAAATACATTTATCCCACCCGCAATACCCGCCTGCGCGGTCTGACCCTGGTCTTGTCGTACCTGTATGCCATTGTCGGTATCTGGGGATTGCTGCAATATCCCGACGTGCCGGGATGGGTGGTTTGGGTCTCGTTTATCTATGTTGCTTACTATATCGCGCTTAGCCTGTGGCCTCGGCGCGAGGTGCAACGGGCAGCAGCCTGAATTTCACATCATGCCTAACTTGCTTCATTTTACTGAAATTGCCACTGAGCGCGACCTGCGTCTCGCCATCGTTGAGGCCGGGCGGCTGTGCTATGCCCAGGGGGTAATGCCAGCCAACAATGGTAATATTTCGGCTCGCATGGGCGAAGACAGAATTGTGATTACCCCCTCAACCCTATGCAAGGGCCGCCTGGAATTGGACGACCTGCTCGTCATTGACCTGGACGGCAATCTTCTCAGGGCTGACCCGCGCAAAAATCGCCGGACATCCTCCGAGACCCCGATGCACCTCGAAGCCTACCGACAACGGCCTGATATCAGGGCTGTCATCCACGCCCACCCGGCGCACGCGACCGCGCTCACCGTCGCCGGGATACCGTTTCCCGAGGATGTCCTCCCCGAACTGCTCGAAGGCCTCGGCCCCGTCCCGACGACCGGGTTTGCCACGCCCAGCACGGACGAAAACGCCGTTGCCATTCGCGACCACATAGTCGGGCATGATGCCGTGCTAATTCGCAACCACGGCGCGCTCACCGTCGGACGCGACCTCGAGGAAGCCTTGATTAATTTGGAGCGAATTGAGCATGTCGCCAGGGTTTTGGTGATGGCGTTCGGGTTGGGTGAGATTAATCGCTTGCCGCCTGAAATGCTGCAGAAGTTGCACGATTTACGCAGGAAGATGAAGGCATGAATCTGACTCAGCGCGCGCTGATTACGTTGCCGCTCCTGTTTGTTGTCCTGATTATGCTTGTCTTATCTCTGGGCGTTTTATCCCAGGCCGACCCGCTGCGGACTTTCCCTTCGCTGGATAGCGGCTACTATTTGTACATCGGCCAGCAGATTTTACAGGGAAAGACCCCTTATCTTGATTTGTGGGAGAGCAAACCGCCCGGCATTTTCTACATTAACGCGCTCGGTTTGTTCCTCGGACGCGGCACGCGCTGGGGAATCTGGGTTCTGGAGCTATTCTCTCTGCTGGGGTCGGCAGGCCTGGGGTTTTATCTGCTTCATCGTCGCTACGGATTCTTCCCGGCCCTGTTTGGCTCGATTGCCTGGTTGTGGGGTATCCAGGGTGTTTTGCAGGGCGGCAACTTGACTGAGGAGTATGCCCTGCCTTTTAACTTCGCAGCAGTTTTGCTGTTTACGCTGGCGATTCAATCACCTGGCAAGCGGCTTTATCCTTTCCTGATAGGCATTACCTTCGCGTTTAGTTTTCTTTTGCGGGCAAACAATAGCGGTGTGCAGACTGCCCTGGTGCTGGCCTGGGTGGTCTTTGCCGTCATGCAGCGTGAGTTTCGTCCGCTCGCCTTTCGACTGCTCTGGTCGGGATTGGGCGTATTGCTTGTCCTGGGGATTGTGGGAATTTTCCTGTTCTGGCAGGGCAGCCTGGCCGAAGCGATTGACGCAGCCTTGGTTTTCAACTTCCACATGAGTGGCGGGGGCAACCTGTTGCGCGGCCTTGTGGCCGGCTTTGCTTTCGTCGGCATCCCGGCAGGGTTTGCCCTGTTGGGGTATATCCTGCTGGTTGTTTTGTCTCCCAAGAGAGACCTTTGGATTTTGTTCCTGCTCATCCTTTTCCCGCTCGAAGTTGTTTTGAGCAGCCTTTCGGGACGCGGTTATCCCCATTATTACATCACATGGATGCCTGCGCTGGCCTGTTTAAGTGCTCATTTGCTGGCTAAATTGCCAGATTTGTGCAAAACGTTGGATGCCAGACGGGTATGGGCCAGCCTGGGCGTGCTCCTTGTTTGCCTGACGCTACTTTCTGCGTCGCTGGCCGAAACCGCCGCCAGCCTACGCCAGGTGGCAACCGACCGTCAGAGCGGCATCGAGATGGACGACCCGATTGCCGCGTACCTTCGCCGCAACACCGAACCCGAAGACAGGGTATTGATTTGGGGTGGGCGACTGGCTTACAATTACTTGTCACGCCGCGAGAGTCCTTCTTCGGTGCTGTTTTATCCGCTGTTGGTCGAATCGCCGATTTCCACGCGCCTTTCCGAGCGTTTCCTGGCGGAAATTTTCGCCAATCCGCCTGCCGTCATCGTCGACACCCATGCCATCAATCAGGACTTGCTTCCGGCCCTTGACCCTGAAATTCGCCGCGAGCAGCAGATGGGCGGCAAACTGTGGGGGAGCCTGCCTGGCAATATCGACCTTTTCTATGCCTTTGTAAACCAAGGCTATGAACTTGAAGTTGAAATTGGAAACGCCCAAATATATCGACGCATCAATCCGTGATGGTGAACCATGCTTATATTTCGTGTAGTCAATATAACAAACAAAATATTTAATACTTTTCAAACACTAATGCCACAACTGACAACCAACGTCCCGCCGCCAACACGCGCCGAACTGGAGGCGCTGGTGGCATTCGAAGGCAGTGTCCTGCTGGTTGCCCGTCTGGAGGAAGGGACGCCTATCCTTGGCGTAGCGACCGTCAGCCTGGTGCGAGCACCGACAGGGATTCATGCCCGTTTAGAGGATGTGGTCGTGGATGAGTCCGCACGTGGGCAGGGGGTGGGGGCCGCCCTGACAGAGGCGGCCATTGACGTGGCCCGTGATTGGGGCGCAAATTACCTGGCGCTCACTTCCAATCCGCGCCGCGAGGCGGCCAATCAACTGTACCAAAAACTCGGCTTCAAGCGTTGGGAGACCAACGTTTACCGATTCGAACTTGAATGACCCTTTTGCTCCCCGCAACCCCTGAAAACATCGACCAGGCCGCCGAAACAATCAAAAACGGCGGCCTGGTCGCCTTCCCAACCGAAACCGTTTATGGCCTGGGTGCCAATGCATTGGATGTGGATGCCGTCACCCGGATATTCACCGCCAAAGGACGACCAACCGCCGACCCGCTCATCGTCCATTTAAGCGAGGTGGGGCAGGTGGGGCTGGTAGCAGCCTTCGTTTCAGAAACCGCTCAAACGCTGATGCAAGCCTTCTGGCCCGGTGCATTGACCCTGGTTATGCCCAAGCGCCCCGAAGTGCCAGACCTGGTCACGTCGGAATTGGATACGGTGGCGGTGCGCATCCCGGACCACCCGGTGGCGCTGGCTTTGATTCAGGCCGCTGGCTTGCCGGTAGCCGCGCCTTCGGCCAATCGTTTCGGACGCACCAGCCCGACGACGGCCCAGCACGTCTGGCGGGATTTGCAGGGGCGGGTGGACATCATCCTGGACGGCGGTGCGACAACAATTGGGGTCGAATCAACCGTCCTAGACGTTGCGACAACCCCGGCGCGGATTTTGCGCCCCGGCGGGGTGACGCGCGAAATGCTTGAATCCGTTATCGGGGCGGTGGAGGTGCTTGGGCAGCGGCGCAAGCCGGAGAAGGGCCTGCCAAGCCCGGGCTTGCTCGAAAAGCACTATGCCCCCCAGGCCGAGATGGTTTTGTTTACCGGCGAACAGGCCGAGGCGTTGTTACTGGCTTATTTAACGGAAGCCAGGCAGGCGGGCAGAACAGTCGGCGCGCTTGCGGCGGATGCGGATGTCGAGACGCTGGAACAAGCTGGTGCGGTGGTCTATCGCCTGGGCAGCGACATCCACAGTATTGCCCGCCAGGTTTACTCAGGCATGCGCTGGCTGGACGAGCAAGGTGTGGACGTAATAGTCTGCCGCGATTTTGGGGAGAGCGGGCTGGGGCTGGCGATTCGTGACCGTCTTTCGCGCGCAGCCAGCTGGGTAATGGGAAATTTGTACTACGACGAACTTCTTCCGTAATACCTGTTTCTTGATTTATAATCAGGATTCGGAATCTGTTTCCACGAAAGAGAGGCTTTTATGTTTAAAAAACTACTTCGCATTGCGATTTTATTGTTACTTGTGGGGGTTGTATTTTCAGGGCTGGCAGCTTCTGCCGGGCCGGTTTCTGCTTCTGGCGGCTTTGGCAAACGCACACCCGCCAACGGGGCTGAATTTAGCCTTGCCGAGATGCAGAGTAAACTGGGCGCACGTTTCTGGTGGCTGTATGCCGGAAACTTTCCGCATGAGTATTGCATTTCGACGGTTAATGGCTCCTGCAATACAGAATGGGTGGACGCCAAAGGCAAGATGTATGTGTACTATGCCGATTTAAACCTGCAGCCGGGAACGACCTATTATTGGCAGGTACGCGCCTTGATTTACGGCGAGTACGTTTATGCTGATGGTGGCAACTGGTGGATGTTCAA
>JAWOIR010000169.1:0-3749 GCA_046484545.1 Anaerolineales bacterium | reverse complement strand
AGTCATGCGAAAAAAATCGTAGATGTTGAAATGCGCTTCCGGATAAATCCGCTTAAAGGCCATTGCCTCGCGCCGGTAGCGGTTACGGACTCCTTTGGGCGTTTCGTTGTGGATGTGGATAATCTCGGCTTCGGCGATGTAGGCGATGCTGCTGCTACCCTGGCTTTGCAGCCATTTGCCCCAGGCCAGGTCTTCGAGGCCGGTCAGGGTTTCGTCATAGGGATTTTTCTCCCACAGCGAGCGGCGGATAGCGGCGTTGGCGTTGTTGCAGAATGGATGGCTTTGGCGCAACTCGGAAACGTCGGGGAACCAGCGTGCGAAAATTTGGTGTTCAGAATATTTACTGCTCTCTGCGCCGCGCTGTTTGCCGTAGGTCAGCCCGATAGACGAATCGGCGAAGGGTTCGATGAGACGCTCCAGCCAGTCGGGATAAACCGGGTAGATGTGCGCCGAGGCGATGGCAACTAACTCGCGGGTGGATGCGGCGATGCCGAGGTTGAGCGAACGGCCAAAAGTAAAATCCGCCGGGGCGATGTGGACGATTTTCGCGTCGTAGGATTCGGCGATTTTGACGGTATCGTCCGTCGAGCCGGAGTCGACCAGGATGATTTCGACATCCTGAAGCGTCTGCTGGCGGACTCCTTCGAGCAGGCGCGGCAGGTGGCGGGCTTCGTTATAGGCGCGGACGACAATAGAGCAAGTTGAAGGTTGGAGGTTCAAGGTTGAAGGTTACTCTTCGAGCATGAAATCGCCATCTTCCAGCAGGCCCTTCGTGACAGTTTGGATGGCGGGGGAGGCGAGCAATTTTTCAGGCTGAAACATTTTCAGGCGGGCATTGACGGGCAGGATGCCGCGTTCGAGGAAGTCGCCGAAGGGCAGGGAGGTGCGGAATAACTGGTAGTATAGGAATCGGCGCGAGTGGCGGCGGAAGTCGTCTGGCACGTCGATTTTTTCAGCGGCCAGAAATTGCTCCAGCGTGGCACGGTATTCGCCCACCGACTGCGGGAAGAAAACAGTCGGTTATTGGGTGAAGCGGGCTTTCCCGGCGCACAAAACTGCTGCACCCAGGATGGAGGCTTCCAGGCCGATGGTCGAATTGTAGATGAGCACAAATTTCGAACGATGGATTAACTCGTAGGAACTCAAAAATTCACCGGGCGACACAAAAACCACGTTGGGAAAATCGGCGGCGCGGCGCGATTCGACCCACCCGGCGACACTTTCCTGGCTCTCTTTGCCGACGCGCATTTCGTCGGGATGGGCGCGGATGACGAAGAGCGTCTCCGGGTGGGTTTTGGCGGTTTCGAGCAGCAGGTCGAGCCAGGCGAACATATCGGCAAAGACGGTGTTGGCGTGCGGCTGACTGGTGTCGAAGATGACGTTGGTGAAAACGGGAACAATCTGTTTGAAGTTTGCCGCTTTTTTCAGGAAGGATTCGTCGAGGCCTTTTATGTCAGGCCAGAATTGGATGCCGGCCATGCTGAAGTTGCCCTTGAAACGGTTTTGCAGATATTCGTCGAGACGGGCGTTTTGGGCGTCACTCATCTCAAAATCGGCGGGGATGTCGATGGGGTAGATGGTGGCCTCGCCTTCGGTGAAAAATCCGGTCATGGGCATTAAGCCGACTTCGTGGGTGATGACGCGCAGTCCGCGCTGGTGGGCGACCCACTTGACAGTCGCTTCAGGGTAGAACTGGCCGTTGAACACGACAACAGCCTGGGGGTCGGTCGCGTCCAGGAATCGCTCGAAGCGTTGGGCAATATTGAACGCGGAGAGAATGTACTCGCGAAAGAAAAAGAGTGTCGCGTCATTGTCCACAAGATTGTGGCGGCGCAAAATCCAACGCAGGCCGGGCAGGACGAGTTCACCAAGCGGAATACCCTGGTGTGTGAAGGTTTGAAGGTTCGGAAGGGGCAGGTTTTGGATGACGGTTTCGAGTTGTGGGTTGCGTTCAAAGCCAAACCAGTGTACTTTTGTACCTTTATAGAGGGTTTGAGACTGGTAGATGCACGAGCGGCAGGGCGGCTCTTGGTCTGGATTGTCGCGGTTGGTGCCGAGCACGCAGCGGCTCATGCCGCGATAGCAGGCAAAATGAACGACTGGAACGCCTTGCAGGCGCAATCCCCAGGATGTGAGCAGGTGGAAGGCGCTGTTCCAGGAGAGGTCGTCGAGGCCGCTGGAGGCTTTGAAGAGCGCCACCGGGCGCATATCGCGCGGGGCGGGCGCCCGGCGGGCTACGCGATATGCCATGTGAAAGATACGTCCGTTGTTGAGATGGCGGACGAGGCGGCGTTTGATTTTTTTGGTATAGAAATCTTTGAGAGAGGGCATGGGATGCTACTTGGTGATTGGGGAATTCGATATTCGATAAGTCGAAAATCGAGAAGCAAATACCGAGTATAGAACAACGAGTATCGCCAATTTTACTCGATACGTCAAATCGAATTGGCGACAGGCGGTATAATCACGCTGATTGGAGCATTTATGTTTATTGACCAGGCAGATATTCTTGTTAAATCAGGCAGCGGTGGAAACGGCATGATGCACTTTCGCCGTGAAAAATTTGTCCCGCGCGGCGGACCGGATGGCGGCGATGGCGGCAAAGGCGGCGATGTCGTCATTGAAGCGCGTCATACCGTCAATTCGCTGGTGGCGTTTCGGCATACCCGGCGATTCGCGGCAGACGACGGCAAAGGCGGCGGCCCGAAGAAAATGTTCGGGCGTTCGGCGGATGACCTGATTATCCCGGTTCCAATGGGGACGATAGTCTACGACGCCCAAACCAACGACCTGCTCGGTGACCTGACTGAGCACGGACAGCAATTGCTGGTCTGCAAAGGTGGGCGCGGCGGACGCGGCAACGTCCACTTTAAGAGCGCGCGCAACCAGGCCCCACACACCGCCGAGAAGGGTGAACCGGGCGAGGAAAAACGCCTGCGCCTGGAATTGAAACTGATTGCCGACATCGGCATTATCGGCGTGCCGAACGCGGGCAAATCGACCCTGCTCTCGGCGCTGACCAACGCCAAACCGGAGATTGCACCCTACCCGTTCACCACTATCCAGCCCAACCTGGGCGTGGCTGAAATTGACGAGGAGACCAGCGTGGTGCTGGCCGATATCCCCGGCCTGATTGAAGGCGCGAGTCAGGGCGTTGGGCTGGGACACGATTTCCTGCGCCATATCCAGCGCACACGCGTCTTGATTCACCTTTTGGATGGTCTCTCCGAAGACCCGCTGGCCGATTTCAGCCAGACCAATACCGAACTGTCGCTTTTCGACGAAAACCTGGGTAAGAAGCCGCAAATCGTGGCGGTCAACAAAATGGACCAGCCCGAAGCGCAGGAGCATTTTGCCGAACTGAAAAAGCAGATGAAGAAGCGCAAGGTCGAGTTGTTCGAAATTTCGGCCCTGGCACGCACCGACGTGCGCGACCTGCTGATGAAAGCCCACCAAAAACTGGCCGATACCCCGACGATGGAAGAGATGACCCCGACCGAGTTGCCGGTGTACCGTCCGCAGGAAGACCCGAATCAGTTCACCATCACCCGCGAAGACGGCGACAAATGGCGCGTTTCCGGTCCGGCCATCGAGCGCGCCGCAGCGATGACCTACTGGGAGCATAGCGGTTCAGTGCGTCGCTTCCAGCGCATCATCGAGGCCCTCGGCATCGAAAAAGCCCTGCGCGAAGCCGGGGTGCAGGAGGGGCATACGGTTTTTGTGAGTGAGTATGAGTTGGAGTGGCAGGA
>JAWOIR010000377.1:0-8461 GCA_046484545.1 Anaerolineales bacterium | reverse complement strand
TGGCCAATATCTACGCCGACCTGCTGCGCCAGGTCTGGAACATCTACAAGCAAAATGGAGACGCCATCGAAGCTCAGGAAGACCTGGACAAACGCCGCAAAATTCTCGACCCCTACAAACCCTTCCCGCCCATCGTCAAAGCCCTGGTAACGCGCAAATTTGGCTTTCCGCGCTGGCCGGTCAAACCGCCCTTGCTGGATGTGCCTGATGAGATTGTCGACAAGGTCTGGCAGGAACTCTCCAAACTGGACAATGAATGAGTCATTGGCGGCTAATTCTGGACCAACCGGCCTCAGGCACGTGGAACATGGCCGTGGACGAAGCCATCCTCTCCCATGCCGGACGCGGCGATTCACCCCCCACCCTGCGCCTGTATGCCTGGCAACCGGCCTGTCTCTCGCTGGGGTATGCCCAGCCCTACACCGACGTGGACGAAAGCCGCCTGGCCGCTCATGGCTGGGAAGTCGTCCGCCGCCCCACCGGCGGGCGCGCCATCCTGCACACTGACGAGTTGACCTACTCTGTCAGCACCTCGCCGGGCGAGCCAATTATGGAAGGTACGGTGCTGGAGAGTTACAACCGCATCGCCCGCGCGCTGGTGGCGGCCTGCCAGTCCCTGGAATTGCCCGTCAGCATGGAGCAACACAGCCCGCCTGCCGAAGCGGCCAAAGGCGCGGTCTGTTTTGAAGTGCCATCGGCCTATGAAATTGTTCTGGGCGGCAAAAAACTGGTTGGCTCGGCCCAGGCGCGTAAACGCGAGGGGATTTTGCAGCACGGCTCCCTGCCCCTGCACGGCGACCTGACGCGCATCCTGCAGGCCCTGTCCTTCGCGGACGAAACGACGCGCGAAAAGGCGGCTGCCCGGCTGCTGGCGCGCGCCACCACCGCCGAAAGTCACCTGGGGCGTGTGACCGGCTGGGAAACGGCGGCCCAGGCCCTCGTAAGTGCGTTCCAGCAGCAGTTGGGACTAAATTTCGAGCGTGGGGAACTTTCGGGGGAGGAAAAAGCCCGCGCGGAAGACCTTCTCCAAACCAAATACGCCCACCCGGATTGGACCAAACGAGTTTGATGTTCGTACCGCGACTTTCAAGTCGCGTTTTGCGGCAACTGCACAAAAGGCGACATAAATGTCGCAGTACATCCACAAAACAAAAAGAGCAGGAGGTCCTCCTGCTCTTTTTTTGCGTACTCACCTACTTGGCTACGCGCATTTTTTCCGCTTCGGCAAAACCGGCTTCGAGGGCCTTGCGATTCATCTCCTCCGTGCCTTTCGGGGCACGGTCGGCAACAGCCTGCTCAATAGCCTGGCGTGAGACCACCCCACTCAGGCCAACCAGGACGCCCAGGGAAATGGTGTTGGCGGTAATGGCGCGCCCGGTCAGTTCGCGCGAAAGGCGCACGACCGGCACTTTGATAGCTTTGCTTTCCGGCTCGGTCTCGACGCGGTCTTCATCGACGATGAGCAGGCCGTCCGAGCGGATGGTTTTGCCAAACTTGCGGTAGGCTTCCTGGCTCAACGCAACCACAATATCCGGCTCCAACACTTCAGGGTGGTCGATTTCGACGTCCGAGATGACCACTTCGGAGCGGCTGGCGCCGCCACGCGCTTCGGGGCCGTAACTCTGAGTCTGCGTGGCCTGCTTGCCGTCGTAAATGGCGGCGGCTTCAGCAAGAATAATACCTGCCAGAATCATGCCCTGACCGCCTTCACCGGCCAGGCGAATTTCGGTTCGTTTTTTCATCTACTGCCTCCCCACGTTGCGCGGACGGATTTCTTCGGGATGACGCTGCTGTTCAACCAGCAAGTTATACATGGAGGTGTACTCAGGCCGGTTCTTCCTTTGCAGCACGCCGCGCACAATTTTATTATTGGCTTGCTGTTTTTCGGGGCTGAGTTTGTCATAAGCCGCTTTGGCAATGCTGGTCTCTTTGAGCGCGCGCATCATATCGGCGGCAGTGCCGAGTTTGTTGATGCGGCCATAGGTGGTGTGACAATAACTGACCGCTTCGACCAGGCTAAAACCATCGTTGGCGATGGCCTCCGAGAGATATTTGTCCAGTTCGAGGGCGTGGAAGACCGTGCTGCGGGCCACATACGAAGCTCCGGCAGCCATTGCCAAATCACAAATCGGGAAGGGCGGCTCGACGTTGCCATATGGGGCAGTCGTGGCGCGCATCCCGACCGGGGTGGTCGGGCTGTACTGTCCACCGGTCATGCCATAAATGGCGTTGTTGACCACCAGGGCGGTGATGCCGATATTGCGCCGGGCAGCGTGAATGAAGTGGTTGCCGCCAATCGCCAGGGCGTCGCCGTCACCCATGATGGCAATGACTTTCATATCGGGGCGGGCAATTTTCAGGCCGGTGGCAAAAGCCAGGGCGCGGCCATGGGTGGTGTGCAGGGTGTTGAAGTCCATGTAAACCGGCATACGCGCGGTACAGCCGATGCCAGCCACCAGGGCCACCTGGTCGCTGTCCAGGCCGAGGTGGTCGATGGCGCGAATCAGCGCGCCCATGACGACGCCCAAACCACAGCCTGAACACCAGATGGTGGGAAATTTTTTATTCTTGCGTAACTTTTGCAGGGTTTCGTTGGCTTCGAACCAGTCTTCGGGCGGAATCTGGGCTTCCTGTTTGGTCAGGTGATGGGCTTCGAGAATGTGGTCTGCCATTTTATGCCTCCGCGGCCTGGATAATCATATCGGGAACAATCATTTCGCCATTGGCGCGGTTGACGCGCACCACTTTGCGCCGCCCGGCAATTCGCTCGACTTCGAGCGCCAGTTGGCCGAGGTTCATCTCTGGCACAATAATGCGCTCGACCGAATCAGCCAGTTCTTCGACCGCTTTTTCGGGGAAGGGCCAGAGCGTGTAGGCCGTGAACAAGTTGACCTTTTCTCCCCTGGCGCGCATCATCTTGACAGCATGGCGGGCAGTGCGGGCCGAGGCGCCGTAACTTAAAATCGCCGTGCGCGCACCGGGTTCATAATCGGTATCGTAGAGCAGGATATCATCGGCGTTGCGCTCGAACTTACCGTTGACGCGCTCCAGCCAGGGTTCCATCTCGTCCAGCCGTTGGGTGGGGAATCCGACCTCGTCGTGGAACAGGCCGGTGATGTGGTAGCGGTATCCGCGTCCAAAGGCGGCCATTGGGGGCACGTCGCCGGGAGCATTACGATAAGGCTTGTAAGTTTCAGGGGCTTCGGCCACATCCCAATCAAATTTTGTGATACTGGCTGAAGGCGGCTTATCGATGGGTTCGCGCATGTGGCCGATGATTTCATCGGTCAGCAGGATGACCGGAGTGCGGTATTTTTCAGACAGGTTGAAAGCCTTGACCGTCAGGTGGAAGGATTGCTCGACCGAAATCGGGCAAAGCACGATAATGGGATGGTCGCCGTGCGTCCCCCAGCGGGCCTGCATGACATCGCCCTGCGAGGCGGCGGTCGGCTGGCCGGTGGAGGGGCCGAGACGCATGACGTTGACGACCACGCACGGGATTTCGGCCATGACCGCGTAACCGATATTCTCCTGCATCAGTGAAAAGCCGGGGCCGCTGGTGGCGGTCATGGATTTGAGTCCGCCGACCCGTCCACCGATGATGGCGGCCATGCTGGCGATTTCATCTTCCATCTGGATGAATTTTCCGCCCACTTTGGGCAGTTCACGCGACATCACCTCGGCCACTTCGGTGGAAGGGGTGATGGGATAACCGGCATAAAAACGGCAACCGGCGGCAATTGCGCCATGGGCAATCGCTTCGTTGCCTTGCATGAGTTTGATGCTCAAAATGGGCTCCTTAACTCAACTTCCGCACCACGATTGCCAGGTCGGGGCAGTGCGTGTCGCAAAAATGACAGGCGGTACATTTCTCCTGGGCAACCACAATCGGAAAGCGGCCACTGGGGTGCATCGCCAGGGCATTGGTGGGACAAAACTCAACGCAAATCGTACAGCCCTTGCACCAGGTGGCATGAATCGTCACCTGGCCGCGCGGGCCTTTACGGGCGGGTGTCTCCTGCGTTTGCTCGGAAACGGGAAGAACGTCGGTCATATCCATCCTTTCGTGTGTGAAACGACCTTTTTGGTAGGATAAATCGTATTAATATGATTATATATGTTCCAAAACCGAAAAGATATTGATGAACATCCTGATTTTGACATGTTCTGCATGGAGGATTGTCATATTATCGGTGATGACGGGTATGATGATTGTTGTAACACTTTGGAAATTCCCGTGACAAGTCCCCAAATTTCCGGCTCTCCTCGGCAGGTGGCGTATGTGCACCACACAAATTAGACAGTCAGGGCTTCTTCGCGGCAAATATTAGAGAACCATTGTTGTATAATGCCTGTAAGGAATAAACACTGTGTCCACTTCTTCGCCACTGCTTCAAATCAAAAACCTGTCAAAATACTTCGGCTCGGTTGATGCGCTGACCGGGGTCAAATTCGACCTGGCAGCGGGGGAGGTGCTGGGCGTGGTCGGTCAGCGCGGGTCGGGGAAATCGACCCTGTTCCAGGTGTTGAGCGGCGTCCACGCGCCGACCCGCGGCGAAATCCTGCTTGGTAACAAGCGCGTCTCGCTGCAAAGCGCATCACAGGCGCATCGCTGGGGCATCGAAACGGTCTATCAAAACCCACAGCTGGCCGGGAATTTCAACGTGCTGGATAATATATTCCTGGGGCGCGAAATTTGGGATTCAGACCGCTTCAGGCTAAGACCAGATGAGACCCGCATGGTAGAGGTCGCCCATCAATTGCTGGACAGTTTCGACTTGCCCTATGAATTGCTGTTCGAGCAGCCGGCCAACCTGTCGAACGAACAAATCCAGGTGGTGGCCCTGTGCCGCGCGCTGTGCCGTCCAAGCCGCCTGCTGCTACTGGATGACGCCCTGGCCGCCCTGACCTTTGAACGCCAGCAAAAACTGCTCGACCATATCAAGCAACTGGCCTCGCAAAACGTCGGCGTGATTTTGAGCAGTGACGACCTGAAGCACATTTTCGCCGTAACTGACCGCATCCTGGTGCTTTACCAGGGCCGCCAGGTTGCCTTGCGCACCACCGCCGAGACCACGCCGCGCGAAATTGTCGAGTTAATCGTCGGCTCGAACCGCCAGGAGCAGGTGACGCCGGTCATCTGGGCCTTCGAGAATTATTACGCCGCCCAGCAGCAAGCCGAGGAACTTCGCCGCAGCCAGATGGCCCTGCGCGAGAGCCTGGAAGCACAGGGTTCGCTCAACCGTCAACTGGTCGAACGCCTGCAAGACCAGGTGGCGGCCCTTGACCGTCTGAACCTGGCCCTGCAAGATGCCAACCGCCGCCTGATGACCGAACGCGAGACCGAGCGAAAATCGCTGGCCCGTGACCTGCACGACCAGGTCATCCAGGATTTGCTCAGTTACAACTACCAGTTGGAAGATGCCGAGAGCGAAACAAACGACCCAATCCAGCGCGAGGAACTAACGGGAATCCGCAACGGAATCCGCTCGGTGGTCAGCAGCCTGCGGCAGTTGTGCAGCGACCTGCGTCCGCCGACGATTGACAGTCATGGCCTGTCTGCGGCCATTCGCTCACTGACGCATCAATGGTCGAAGATGAGCGGAATCAAGGTCTCGCTGGAGATTGACCCTGAACTGGGACGCCTGCCCGAACCGATAGAACTGTCGGTATTTAGAATCGTGCAGGAAGGACTGAGCAACGTGCGCAAACATTCGGAGGCCAGCAGTGTTCACCTGGCGCTTTTGCGCACCCCCACCGCCAGTTTGCTGGTGAAACTTTCAGACGATGGAAAAGGAATCGCCAGGCCGATTAACCTGGCGAAACTTTCAGAGCAGAAACACTTCGGTTTACTGGGAATCAGTGAACGGGTCAGCCTGCTGGGGGGAACGATGAAGGTAGAATCACCCAAAAAGGGCGGCATGTCGCTCCAGGTTGAAATCCCCAGTCCTTATCCATCCCTGGCTGGGGAGCAGGTTTAGCGCGCCAGGACATCTTCGACCACCTGGCGCACGGTGGCGGCATCGATGTCCTTTTTGTCGAGAAAAGCCACAGCCCCGGCATTTAGCCCAATGCGGCGAAATTCACGGTCGGGGTAGGCGCTCATCAGCACCATGAGCGTTCCGGGGGAAACCAGCTTGATGCGCCGGGCGCACTGAATGCCATCCTCTTCTTTTAATACAACATCAACAAAAGCCAGCAACGGTTTGACCTGTTCGGCCAGGCGCACCGCTTGCTGACCGTCGTCGGCTTCATGCACCCTGGCTTGCGGCCAGGTTTTGGCGAGTAGTTTTGTCAGTTGGGCGCGATAGCGGGGATTATCGTCCAGCACCAGCACGTTAAGGCTGTCGGCGTATAAATCAGGATTACCCTGCCGTTCTGTTTCCGGGATGAGCAGCAGGTCGGGGTGTTTGTTGGCGTAATTGTTGGCTTCCAGGCGGCTTTCAACATTGATGGCGCGATACAGGGCGGTCAGGTGGTTTTCAACCGTCTTGACGCTCAAGTCCATTTCCCAGGCAATTTTTTGGTTGTTGTAGCCCTGGGTGAGCAGGTAGAGCAACTCACGCTGGCGGCGGGTCAGCGCCGGGGAGGCTTCGACAGGCGGGCTTTGGTGGCTGACAAGCCGGTTGACAAGCGGGTCCGAAATCCAGCGTCCGCCATCGAGAATGCGCTGAACAGCCAGTTCCAGGTCTGAGAGCGGCTGGTCTTTCAGGTGATAGCCATCCACCCCGGCCCCCAGCAATCCAACGACATAAGACTGGTCGTCATAGGCGCTGACGACCAAAATCTTCAAATCCGGATACTGGGCCTTGATGCGCTGGACGGCGGTCACCGGCTCGAAATCGGGCATATTGACATCCATGACCAGCAGGGAAGGCCGCAAACTGGCAACGGCTTGCATCAGTTCAGGCCCATTGGAGACCTCGCCGACAATTTCGATACCGGGCAGGCTGGCGAGGGCGTCACGCAGTCCGGCGCGTATCAGGGCATGGTCATCGGCGAGCAGGGTTTTTATGGTTGTCATCGGCTGGTCGGTTTGCCTTTAGGGGAAATCCCCTAATTAAATGTGGGGGAATCATCAGAAAAAAAGGGGGGCTTGGGGGTTGAAGTAACAATCCTGAAGCCCTATGATTATAGTGTATGGTTATATCCTCGTAAAGCAAAGGAGGCTGTTGAAAAATTGTCAAAAGTATTGAACCATTATTCCCTGTCCACCCGTTTCCCCAAATTCCGTTTTACCCTATGAAGGAGGCTTGTAATGTTTAAGAAGAGTTCACTGTTTATTGTGTTCACCCTGCTGATGGCTGCCGCCATGGCTCTGGCGGCCTGCGGCCCAGCCGCCACCGGCACCGCCCCGGCTAGCGACCAGTTGGCCGTTGGCATCGTTCTGCCCACCAGGGACGAACCGCGCTGGATTCAGGACGAAGCCCGCTTCCGTGAAGCCTTGTCCGCCGCCGGTTACAGTGTCGAAATCCTGTTCAGCCAGGGCGATTCGGCCAGAGAAAAGGCCAATGTCGAAGACCTGATTACCAAGGGCGTCAAAGTCATCATCATCTGCCCGCATGACGGCAATGCCGCCGCCGCGGCCGTTGAAGAAGCCCGCAAGGCTGGCGTGAAAGTCATTTCATATGACCGCCTGATTACCGGCACCGACGCGGTTGACTTCTATGTCACTTTCGACAGCGTGGCTGTCGGCGCCGCCCAGGGCCAATACCTGATTGACAAAGCCAGCGGCAGCGGCAACCCGCTCTACCTGTATGCCGGCGCTGCTTCCGACAATAACGCCTTCCTGTTCTTCGAAGGCGCGTGGTCTGTCCTGCAACCCAAGATTGCCGACGGCACCTTCGTCATCAAGAACTCCAGCGAAGCCATTGCCCTGCAAGACAAAGCCAGCCTGAACCGCGACGAACAGGCCAAAATCATCGGCCAGGTTACCACCAACTGGGACTTCAATGTTGCCAAGAATCTGGCTGAAGCCAACCTGACGGCTGCCGCCGCCGCCGACAAGGGTGATGTCTTCATCCTGGCCCCGAACGACGGCACCGCCCGCGCGATTGCCGACACCTTCGCTTCCGATGGTGATGTGTCCTCCTTCGTCGTCACTGGACAGGATGCTGAAAAAGCCTCCGTGCAGTACATCATCGACGGCAAGCAGTCCATGACCGTTTTCAAAGATGTCCGCACCCTGGTCAAGGATGCCATCGGCATGGCGGTTGCCCTGCTCGAAGACAAATCCCCCGCCACCACCGGCGCGTATGACAATGGCAAGATTCAGGTTCCCGCCAAGCAGTCTGAAGTTATCAGCGTGGACGCCGACAATGTAAAAGCATCCCTGATTGACTCCGGCTACTACCAGGCCAGCGAATTCAGCGGTCTGGATGCCGCCCCGGCCCCCGCCGAGGCCATTACCGGTAAAGTTGGCATCGTGTTGCCGACCAAAGACGAACCACGCTGGATTCAG